>JBDTOS010000181.1:0-5956 GCA_039933095.1 Dokdonella sp. | reverse complement strand
CGTTCGCGGTACGGGTTGAGCGAGCGCTCATCGGGCGGACGCTCGATCCCGCGGCGGCCGAACATCAGCATGTCGAAGTGCCCGGCGAAGGACAACCGGGTGAAACGCGGTTTGCCCTGCGCGTCGAGCACAAGTGCGCTCAGGTTCAAACTACCGGAAAGTATCAGCACGCTGACCAGCGAAAAGCCCATCGCAATTTCGTACGAGATCGTCTGCGCTGCCGCGCGCATCGCGCCAAGCATCGCGTAGCGCGAATTGGATGCCCATCCGGCAAGAATGATTCCGTACACGCCGAGCGATGTCATGGCGAGCAGGAACAGCAATCCGGCATTCACGTTGGCGAGCACCAGACCTTGGTCAAACGGAATCACCGACCAGGCCGCGAGTGCCGGAATCAGGGCAAGCAATGGAGCGAGGAAGAACAGGAACTTGTTCGACTCGCTCGGCAGGATGACTTCCTTGAGCAGCAGCTTTAACACATCGGCGAACGCTTGCAGCAATCCAAGCGGGCCGATCTGGTTCGGCCCCATACGCACGTGCATCCAGCCTATGACCTTGCGCTCCCAGTACACGAACATCGCGACGGTAACGATCAGCGGAAAGGCGATAGCGAGGATCTTGAGCACGATCCAGATCAGCAGACCGATGCCGCCAAAGCCGAGCAGAAGTTCGCGCAGCGCGTCGATCACCGTGCGCCCTCGCCGTCTGCCTTGGTGATTGCCAGATTGCGGCCATACGGCGGCAGCATTTCGGTTTCAACGTAGCCCGATTCGATCCAGGCCACACCGCGCGGCACGTCGAGCGTGATCGTTACCGGCAACACGGTCTCGCCGATTTTTGCCGCTCCGTCACTGCCGATTCCGAGTGCAAGTGCGTCTTCAGGGTGTAGAGCAACACAGGCGCCGCGATTAAGCGGGTGCGCATTCAAAGCTGTTGCGCGGCGAACAACCGCATCGCTGCGATAGATCGCTGTGGTGGTGAGACGTTGCAATCCGCTGATGTCAGTACCAGCTAGGCCCTTTCCAGTGCGCTGGGCGAGATTGCCGACATCCTTGTCGTCGACTGGTAGCTCGGCGCGGTCGGGCAATTGCTTGCGAACTTCGCCGATCTCGGTGAATCCAAATCCGTCGAGTCCGAGCGATCCTCCGAGTGCGCGCAATACCTTCCAACCCGGTCGCGCTTCACCCGGCAGTTTTGCGCCAGCCGCAACGATCTGGTTGATGCCATCAAGATTGGTCAGAGTCGCGTCGATCTCGGGCAACAAGCCGATCGGCAAAATGACGCTGGCGACCTGCTTCAGTGCATCGCTGGCAAAGGCCGAAATCGCAATGACTGTTTTTGCCTGACTCAGCGCATTCCACGTTGCCGCACCGTCTGCGAAATCACTGGCCGATTCGATTCCGTACAGGATATAGCCGTCACGTGCCTGCAAACATTGAGCGCTCGCATCGAGCCCATCGCCTTCCGGAAGCGCCAGCACACGCGTCAAGCCAACCGCATTGGCGCCGAGCGGAATTTCGTTGTATGCGCTGGCCGTTTTCCGCGCAACCAACTCCGTTGCGGCGCGCAACCACGAAGCATGCGGATGCGCTGTCGCCATTTCACCGACAACGAATACCGACGAGCCTGCGGCGCTGAGCACCTTGGCTAGGTCACGCGAGAAATCGTCAGCTTTCTGCTCGCCGATCGCCTTGGACAATGAACTGGATGCGCTGTTGCTATCGGCTGGACCGGCGGCATTGGCAAGTGCGAGCAATACATCGACCATTTGCGAGGGCGCAACAACCCGCTCGCCGGCTAAATCAAATGTTGCATCGACCGAATGCGGGTTGATCGCATAGACCTTTGCACCCTGCTTGACCGCCTTTCGCAGGCGCACATTGAGCAACGGCAATTCGTTGCGCGGATTGCAGCCTACCAGCACGATGACATCGGCTCTTTCGATTTCCGCCAACGGCATTTCGAACGGCACTGCGCTTGCACGGTCGGAGAAATCGAGCTGACGCAAACGATGATCGATATGCGCGCTGCCGAGCCCACGCGTCAGTTGCGCAAGCAGATAACCTTCTTCGTTCGATGTTGCCGGATGCAGCAACGTGCCGAGTCGATCTCCGGATACGCCACGCAACGCGTCACTGGCGGCGCGGATCGCATCATCCCACGAGACGTTCAGCCAGCGACCATTGCGCTTGAGCATGGGCGTGCGTGCGCGGTCGTCGGCGTACAAGCCCTGGTGGCTGTAACGATCACGATCGGACAACCAGCATTCGTTGACCGCATCGTTGTCGCGCGGAACCGTGCGCAGCACTTCGCCACGCCGTGTATGCAGCCAGATATTGGAACCGAGCGCGTCGTGAAAACCGATCGACTCACGCGCAATCAATTCCCAAGCCCGCGCACGGAAACGATACGGCTTGTCGGTCAGCGCACCCACCGGGCACACATCGATGACGTTGCCCGATACTTCGCTCATCAGCGGCTTGCCGACGTAGGTACCAATCTGCAGCATTTCGCCGCGATCCATGCCGCCGAGTTCGTACGTGCCGGCGACTTCTCCCATGACTCGCACACAGCGCGTGCACTGGATGCAGCGCGTCATCTCAGTTTCGACTAGCGGGCCGAGGTCTTCATCGGGCACGACGCGCTTGCGCTCGACAAAGCGACTGACCGAGCGCCCATAACCCATCGACAGATCCTGCAACTCGCACTCGCCGCCCTGATCGCAGATCGGGCAATCGAGCGGATGGTTGATCAGCAGGAACTCCATAACATTGCGCTGCGCCGACAATGCGCGCTGCGAGTGGGTAAATATTTTCATGCCGTCCGCGACCGGCGTCGCGCAGGCTGGCTGCGGCTTCGGCATCGGCCGGCCGCCGAGTTCGACCTCGACCATGCACATGCGGCAATTCGCCGCGATCGCCAGTTTCGGGTGATAGCAGAAGCGCGGAATCGCGATACCTGCCTTGTCCGCGATCTGGATGATCATCGCGCCCTTCGGCGCAAACAATTCGCGTCCGTTGATCTCGATCGCAACGTGATCCGGTGGCGTGTTCGGATTCGCCGGTTGCGCGCTCATAAAGCGACTGCCGGGATCAGGGTTTCGGGATTGGGGGTCCGGGAAGCGAAGCCGTGGCGCACGACGCGCTCTGCCCGAATCCCGAATCCCGAATCTCGGTTGGGAATGAAAAAAGTCTTCATGCGGCCACTCCAAGCGGCGCATCGACGATCGAGCGACCGTTCTTGATGTAGTACTCGAACTCGTGCCAATAGTGACGCAGGAATCCCTGCACCGGCCACGCGGCTGCCTCGCCGAAGGCGCAGATCGTGTGACCCTCGATCTGGCCTGCGGCCTGCTTCAGGATTTCGAGGTCGCCGAGTTCGGCCTTGCCTTCGACAATGCGCGTCAGCAGACGATACATCCAGCCGGTACCTTCGCGGCACGGCGTGCATTGTCCGCACGATTCGGCAAAGTAGAAACGTGCGATGCGGCGACAGGCGCGCACCATGCATGTGGTTTCATCCATGACGATGACCGCGCCCGAGCCGAGGCCGGAGCCGGCCTTCTGCAGCGCGTCGTAGTCCATGGTCGTTGCCATCATCGTTTCAGCCGGCAATACCGGCATCGATGAACCACCTGGAATCACGCCCTTGAGCTTGTGCCCGTTGCGCACGCCACCGGCCATTTCAAGCAATTCCGAAAACGGCGTGCCGAGGCGTATTTCGTAGTTTCCCGGCTTGTTGACGTGTCCGGATACGGAGAAGATTTTCGGACCGCCGTTGTTGGGCTTTCCTAGATTGAGAAACCAGTCGGCGCCCTTGTCGAGTATCGCCGGCACCGAGGCATAGGTTTCGGTGTTGTTGATCGTGGTCGGACGCCCGAACAACCCGAACCCGGCCGGGAACGGCGGTTTGAAGCGCGGTTGACCTTTCTTTCCTTCAAGCGACTCCATCATCGCGGTTTCCTCGCCGCAGATGTAGGCGCCTGCACCGAGCGCATTGTGGATATCGACATCGATGCCGCTGCCAGAAATATCCTTGCCGAGCAGTCCGGCCGCATACGCGTCCATCAGCGCCTGCTCGAAGTGCTCGAACGGCTCGTGATGAAACTCGCCACGCAAATAGTTGTAGGCGACCGTCGAGCCGGTGGCGTAGCAAGCGATCGCCATGCCTTCGATGACCGAATGCGGGTTGAAGCGGAGGATGTCGCGATCCTTGCAGGTGCCGGGCTCAGATTCATCGGAATTGCACAGGATGTATTTCTGACCTGGCGCATTGCGCGGCATGAACGACCATTTGAGGCCGGTCGGAAAACCCGCGCCGCCGCGACCGCGCAACGAACTCGTTTTCAATTGCTCGATGATCGAACCCGGGTCCGGTTTCTCGGCCAGAATCTTTTTCCACGCCTTGTAGCCGTCCACCTTCAGGTAATTGTCGAGCGTCCACGGCTGCTCGAAATGCAGCGTCGTGTAGACAACCTGGTGATCTTTCGGTGGCGGGCCGTAGGCCATTGCGTTCGTGTTTCCTGAGTCGATTCTTCGGTACGGAATACAGTGCGACTATTTCAATTCGTCGAGAATGCGATCGACTTTCTCGATGTCGAGGTTCTCGTGGTAATGACCGTTGACCACCATCATCGGTGCCCCGCAACACGCAGCAAGACACTCTTCCTCGACCTTGAGGTAGATGCGGCCATCGGGTGTGCTGTCGCCGGATTTGGTACCTAACTTTTTCTCGCAATGACGCACGATGTCTTCGGCCCCGTTGAGCCAGCACGAAATATTGGTGCAGATCGCGACGTTGTTGCGGCCGACCGGACGTGTCTCCAGCATCGAGTAGAACGTCGCGACTTCGTAAGCCCACACCGGCGGCAGTTTCAAATAGTCGGCGACGGCAGTGATCAACTCATCGGTCAGATAACCACCGTTCTGCTCCTGCGCGGCGAACAGCGACTGGATCAGCGCCGACCGCTTGCGATCCGGCGGAAATTTTGCGACCCAATGATCGATGTGCTCGCGCGTGTGCTCGCTGAGCGCGACGATCGGATCAACATTCCTGACCTGATTCCAAGTGCCGGTCGCTTTCATCGGTCGATCTCTCCGAAAACGACATCGTAGGTACCGATCATCGCGACCACGTCGGCAAGCATGTGGCCCTTGACGAAGGTATCCATCGACGACAGATGGGCAAATCCCGGCGCGCGCAATTTGCAGCGGAACGGCTTGTTGGCCCCATCGGAAATGAGATAACAGCCGAACTCGCCTTTCGGTGCTTCGACGGCCGCGTAGGTTTCGCCGGCTGGCACACAATAGCCCTCGGTGAACAGTTTGAAGTGGTGGATCAGCGCTTCCATGTCGTCCTTCATCTCTTCGCGCTTCGGTGGCGCGACCTTGTAATTCTCGATGATGACCGGACCGGGATTTACCTTCAGCCACTTCACACATTGCTTGATGATGCGATTGGATTGACGCATCTCTTCGACACGCACGAGATAACGGTCGTAGCAATCGCCGTTGACCCCGACCGGGATATCGAAATCGACCTCGGCGTATTTCGCGTAGGGCTGCTTCTTGCGCAAATCCCATTCGATGCCGGAGCCGCGCAGCATCGGCCCCGTCATGCCACATGCCTTGGCGAGGTCGGGACTGACGATACCGATATCGACCGTACGCTGCTTCCAGATGCGATTGTCGGTGAGCAGTTCCTCGTACTCATCAACCTTGTGCGGGAAGTCGTCGGTGAACGCATCAAGGTAGTCGAGCATCGATCCTTCGCGCCAATGATTGAAGCGCTTCAGATCGTCGCCCTTGTGCCAGCGCGACTCCTTGTACTTCGGCATCTGCGCCGGCAGATCGCGATAGACGCCACCGGGACGGTAGTAGGTCGCGTGCATGCGCGCGCCGCTGACCGCTTCGTAGCAATCCATCAGCTCCTCGCGCTCACGGAACGCGTACAGGAA
>JBDTOS010000180.1:0-6018 GCA_039933095.1 Dokdonella sp. | reverse complement strand
CCCTTGACGATCAGCGCTTCCGCCACCGGAAAATCCCGGGCGCACTGCCACAATCGATGCACGCATGGCACCCGTCGGTGCCGTCTATGCGGGTGATACCGGTCGCGCCGCGATGCAATCGGCGAAGGATGCCGCCGCCAAGGCCGCCGCTTCGCAGGTGGCTTATGGCGGTACCACCGACGGCAAGACAATCTTCGGCAGCCTGTGCCACAGCTGTCACGAAACCGGGGCCGGTGGCGCGCCGCGCATCAGCGACAAAGCGGCCTGGGCTCCGCGCCTCACTCAGGGAATCGAAACGCTTGATCGCCATGCGATCGCAGGCTACACCGGCGAAGCCGGAATGATGCCGGCCAAGGGCGGTAATCCATCGCTGACCGACGAGCAGGTCAAGGCGACTGTTGCCTGGATGGTTTCGCAGGTCAAATGATCGACGTCGGGTCGACGCCGACCTGAATCGCAGAGATTAGTTTTCGGACGTCAGATCATTATCGATCTGACGCTTCCGACCGACGCTGTTATCATGATTTCGGTGCAAATTCCGAAATTATTGCACTTTGTTGGTGCAAATAAACGCCCCTACCGACTTTTCCGTACGACAACTTGTTGATTTTCATAGGCGCACCGCGCCAAAGTTGGTGGCACGCCCATTGCTACCAAGACAGGTCTTCCCCTTTCCCATCGAGGTATCACCATGTCCGACTCCGTGCAAAAACTCATCAAGGACAATGAAATCGAATTTGTCGATTTCCGCTTCGCCGACATGCTCGGCAAGCAGCATCACGTGTCGTTCCCTGCCCACGCAATCGACGATTCGACGTTCGAGGAAGGCAAGATGTTCGACGGTTCGTCGATCACCGGCTGGAAAGGCATCAACGAATCGGACATGGTGTTGATGCCGGACCCGACGACCGCGCTGATCGATCCATTCACTGCCGATCCGACCCTGATTCTCAATTGCGATGTGCTCGAACCGAGCACGATGCAAGCTTATTCGCGCGATCCGCGTTCGGTCGCGAATCGGGCCGAAGCGTTTCTCAAATCAACCGGGATTGCCGACACCGCGTTCTTCGGTCCTGAGCCCGAGTTCTTCATTTTCGACAGCGTGCGCTTCAAGAACGAAATGGGCCACGTCAGCTACGAGATCGATTCCGACGAAGCGGCATGGTCGGACAACGGCACCGGCCATCGTCCGGGCGTCAAGGGTGGTTACTTTCCGGTATCGCCGGTCGACTCGTTGCAGGACATGCGCAGCGAAATGTGCAAGGTGCTGGAGAAACTCGGCCAGGTCGTCGAGGTGCACCATCACGAAGTCGGCAATGCCGGCCAGTGCGAAATCGGCACACGTTTCAATACGCTGACGAAAAAGGCCGACGAGTTGATGACGATGAAATACGTCGTCAAGAATGTTGCCCACCAGAACGGCAAGACCGCGACCTTCATGCCGAAGCCGCTGGTCGGCGACAACGGCTCGGGCATGCATGTGCATCAGAGCCTGGCCAAGGGCGGCACCAATCTTTTTTCAGGGGACCTTTACGGCGGGTTGTCGCAGACCGCGCTGTGGTACATCGGCGGAATCTTCAAGCATGCGCGCGCGATCAACGCGTTCGCGAACTCATCGACGAATAGCTACAAGCGTCTGGTGCCGGGATTCGAAGCGCCGGTGATGCTCGCGTACTCGGCACGCAATCGTTCGGCAAGCTGCCGGATTCCGTTCGTACAGAATCCGAAAGGGCGCCGTATCGAGGTGCGTTTCCCCGATCCGGTCAATTCGGGCTATCTGACTTTCAGCGCGCTGCTGATGGCCGGACTCGACGGCATCATCAACAAGATCGATCCCGGCGCACCGTCCGACAAGGATCTGTACGACCTGCCGCCGGAGGAAGAGAAGAACATCCCGCAGGTCTGTTCGAGCCTCGATCAGGCGCTCGCCGCGCTCGACAAGGATCGCGCCTTCCTCAAAGCCGGTGGCGTGTTCTCCGATGATCTGATCGACGGCTACATCGAGATGAAGATGGCCGAAGTCACCCGCTTCCGCGCCGCGACGCACCCGATCGAATACGCGATGTACTACTCGATCTGATCGCTCCAATCGATCCCGCAAGCTGGCCGATGAACATCATCGGACAGGAAGAACGCCGGCAGATTGCCGGCGTTCTTACGCAGTTTTCCTCTCCCCGAAACATTGCAATAAACTCGTGCAATGACAGAAGCCCGCACCGCATTGGCGCAATCAACTCCAGCCGATCCGTTTGAAATCGTCGAGTTGTGCGCGACCGGGTTGGCGCTGCTCGATGCCGAGTTGCACGTCGTGTGGATCAACCCGGCGCTCGGTGAGCGACTGGGTAGCGCGTTACCGCGCTGGCTTGGCGCATCGCTGTCGGCAATCGACGCCGAAGTAGCCGGGTCATCCGCGTCTGCGCTGGTTGAAGCCGCGCAGCGCGCGTGCAGCGAGCAGCGCACCGTGGTGATGTGGCAGGCGCGCTTTCACGCCAAAGATGACGAGGAGTTGATCGGCGATGTCGCGTTCACGCCGCTCGATGCGCGGCGCGTTTTGCTTGAGCTGCATACGTCGCCGACAACGGCGGATCGCAAGGCATCGGACCTGTCGCAATCCCTGCGCGGTTTTGCCCACGAGGTGAAGAACCCGTTGGCCGGAATGCGCGGAGCGGCGCAGTTGCTGGAGCGTCGGCTTGAGTCGTCGGAGTTGGGTGAGCTCGCGCAGATCATCATCGGCGAAGTCGATCGTCTTGCGGCGCTCGCCGACCGCTTGTTGCGCGCGAGCGGCAAACCGCGCCTCGCGCGCTTGAATGTGCATGAGTTGATCGAACGCGTAGCTGCATTGATAGCCGCCGAACCGACCGCGCCTGAGCTGCGTCGTGATTACGATCCGAGCTTGCCCGCCGCACTCGGCGACGGCGATCGATTGCAGCAAGTGCTGTTGAACCTCGCGCGCAACGCGATCGAGGCCGAAGCGCGAACCCTGACATTTCGCACGCGGCTCGATTACGGCGTGCGTCTCGGCGAACGTCTGCGCCGCCAGGTGTTGCGCATCGATGTGCTCGATGATGGTCGCGGCGTTCCACCCGAACTCGTCGACACCTTGTTCCAGCCACTGGTTTCCGGCCGCGCTGATGGCACCGGTCTCGGGCTCGCGCTGGCCCAGGAAATTGCCCGCGAGCATGGCGGCGATGTGCGCTATGCGCGGCGCGCCGATGTGAGCGTGTTCACGCTGTTGCTGCCGCTGGAGAACGCGCATGGCTAGTCAGCCGATGATCTGGATTGTCGACGACGACCGCAGCGTGCGCGTCGTGCTCGCTGCCGCGCTCGGCGACGCCGGTTTTGACGTGCGCGAATTTGCCGACGCTGAATCGGCCATCGCGGCGCTCGATGACGATCAACCGGCGGTGTTGTTCACCGATGTGCGCATGCGCAATATCGACGGCCTCGAACTGCTCGAACGCATGGCCGATCACGCGAGCAACTGCCCGACCATCGTCATGAGCGCGTACACCGATGTCGCGTCGACCGCAGCGGCCTATCGGCATGGTGCATTCGACTATCTGCCCAAACCCTTCGATCTCGATGCGGCCGTCGACATGGCGCGACGCGCGTTGGCGAAAGACATGCCGAGTGCAACCGCACCATCGACATCCACTGACACGAATCGGGACGGCTCCGATCCGGAGCTGATTGGCCGCAGCAAGGCGATGCGTGAACTGTTTCGCGCCATCGGCAGCGTCGCCGCGAGCGGACTGAGCGTTTTGATTACCGGCGAGACCGGCACCGGCAAGGAGCTTGTTGCGCGTGCGCTGCATCGCGAGAGTGCGCGCGCACGAAAACCCTTTGTCGCGCTGAATGCCGGCGCGATTCCGGCCGAATTGCTCGAATCGGAATTGTTCGGCCATGAAGCCGGATCCTTCACCGGCGCGACCCGGCGTCATGGCGGACGCTTCGAGCAAGCCGAGGGCGGCACCCTGTTTCTCGATGAAATCGGCGACATGCCGCTATCCTTGCAAACGCGACTGCTGCGCGTGCTTGCAGCCGGTGAGTTCTATCGGCTCGGTGGACGCCAATTGATCCACGCCGATGTTCGTGTGCTCGCGGCGACGCATCAGGATCTCGATGCGAAGGTTACGTCTGGCGAGTTTCGCGCCGACCTGATGCATCGTCTCGATGTCGTGCGCATCCAGGTTCCGACACTGCGCGAACGTCGCGAGGATATTCCACAACTGGCTGCGCACTTTCTGCGCCGCGCGGCGCGAACGACCACGACCGAACCGAAGCATTTCAGCGACGCGGCGCTCGCGATACTCTCGCGGCACGACTGGCCCGGCAATGTGCGCGAGCTGGAAAACCTGTGTCTGCGTCTCAGCGTCCTTGCGCGTGGCCACGAAATCCGCGCCTCGGATCTTCCGGCGAACCTGCGCGAATCGCGAGAGGAAACTAAGGACTGGTCGAGCGCATTGCGCGAGTGGGCCGAGGCCGCGCTCGCGAATGGCATCGGCGACATTCACGAGCAGGCGCAATCACGCATGCAGCAGGTCTTGTTCGAAGCCGCACTCGCTGCCCATGACGGTCATCGAGGCAACGCAGCGAAGGCACTCGGTGTTGGTCGCAATACGGTCACCCGCAAGCTCGGTGCGTCGCGCAAACGCAGGCCCTCGTGATCGCACAGCCGTGATCGCGATCTTGGATCAGGTCGCCCGAGCTGGCGTTGCCGAGTGTTGTGGCAGCCGTTTGGCTGCGCGCCGCGCACGACGGCGCGCAGAGATGCGAGCGAAGATCAGGTAAATCGCCGGGGTCGAGAGTAGCGTCAGGCTTTGCGAGACAAGCAAGCCGCCGATCATTGCGATGCCGAGTGGACGCCGCAATTCGGCACCGGCGCCGAAGCCAATTGCGAGCGGCAGTGCGCCGAAGATTGCCACCATCGACGTCATCATGATTGGACGAAAGCGCACCAGACACGCCTCGCGAATGGCGTCGATCGGCGCGAGCCCACGCTCGCGTTCGGCGGATAGCGCGAAGTCAACCATCATGATTGCGTTCTTCTTGGCGATGCCGATCAGCAGCACGATCGCGATGACCGAAACCACCGACAGCTCGGTGCCGGTGACCAGCATCGCCAGCAGGGCGCCGACGCCGGCCGACGGCAGGGTCGAAAGAATCGTGATCGGATGGATCAGGCTTTCGTAGAGAATTCCGAGTACCAGATAGACGGCGATGATCGCTGCAAGTATCAACAACCCCTGCCCCGATTGCTGTTGCTGGAAGCGCCGGAAATCGCCGCCGAACTGGCCGCGAATGTCGCCCGGCATGCGCATCGATTTCATGGTCTGCTCGATCAACGGCGTGACCTCGCCCATGCTGACGTCCGGCGCGAGGTTGAAGTTCAAGTCGAACACCGGAAACTGCGCCTCGTGCGAAATACTGGTCGGAGCGCGCCCGGCTTCGAGTCGCGTCAACGCGGTCAACGGCACCATCGCCCCGGAGGAGCTGCGCACAAACAAACGCTTCAATGAATCGACGTTCGGCGAATCGCCGGTCACCGCATTCAGCACCACCTTGTACTGATTGAGATCGGAATAAATCGTCGACACCTGGCGTTGGCCGAATGCGTTGTACAGCGCGCTGTCGATCGCGCCGATTGAAACGCCGAGTCGCGCCGCCGTGTCGCGGTCGATGATCAGGTTCTGCTGCAAACCGCCATCATCGAGCGCGGTACTGACGTCCTTTATCTGCGGCAGTTTCTTCATCTCGATCGCGAGCTTCTGGCCCCAGATCGCCAATTCGTCGAAGTTGTCTCCGACCAGCGAATAGCCGTACTGGGTATCGCCGCCGCGCGGACCGCCGCCGCCGATATCCTGCACCGGGCGCAGGCGCAACTGGATGCCAGGCAGAGTGGCTGCCTTGTCGCCGAGGCGGTCCATTACCAGAAAGGTCGATTCCTTGCGGCCCGCTCCCAGCGGTTTGAGATTGATGAACAACTGGCCGCGATTTGCGCTGCCGCCGCCGCGACCG
>JBDTOS010000179.1:0-6030 GCA_039933095.1 Dokdonella sp. | reverse complement strand
CACGTATCCAAGACTGAGCTGGCCGAGGATCAGGGGGTTTGGGGCCAGTGGTCAGCCGGGGGTGTGCGTCGTTGTTGACGCTTGGGGAGTACGGCGCTTCCCAACAACTGCTGTGGAGCAAAATCCTTCAGCCCCATCACACAAGACTCGACCAACACCGCGCCGGTGCGTGAGTCGAGGGCGTCAGCCGCTCTTGACCAAGGTCAGCGGCGTCGACTTGCCGTCCTGCACGAATGCACCGGACACCTGCGTCCCATCGGCGTTCGCCGTGCCCTCGAACGTGGCGGGATGGTCGGAAATCTCGAATACGATTCGCGTCTTGTTGCTGTCGCCACTTGCCGTTACCGGGATGCCGGAGAGTTTCTGAGAAGCGATGTCCGCGGTGAACGTGTTGCTGACGCCTTCGGTAACCTGGTGCAGTACGATCTTCGAGTCCGCGCCTAGCGTGCCGGTCCAGTCGGCGCGCGTGACCGGTGTAGTCAGTTGGGAAATGCCCGTGTTGGATTTCCAGCCGGTGCCCTGGTACTCCATGTAGTCGGCGGCCTTCTGCGCCACTACCTCGCCGAAGTAGTCGGCCACGATGTGCAGCGACAGGTCCACGCCCGAGGTCAGGCCGCCAGCGGTGAACGTGATCGGATCGGACTGCACGTAGCGCACCTCGCGCACGAGCTTCACCTTCGGATACTGCTGCTCCATGCTGCCGAAGTACCAGTGATGGGTGGTCGCCGGTTTGCCGTCGAGCAAGCCAGCCTTGGCCAGCTTGAACGCACCGGTGCAGACCGACATGATCGTCTTGCCCTGCGCGTGGATCTTTTGCAGCCATTCGGTCAGGCCGTCGCCACCCGATTGCGCGCCGACCACCACGAGATCAGGCGTCGGTGCATCGGCGAAACTGTAGTCGGGCGTGATCGCCAGGCCCGGCCGGTTGCTGCCGGTGGTGTGCAACAGCGCCTTGCCCGGCGCCACCGTGAACAGCTCGAACGGCATGATGTCGTTGCCGTGCGCGTCGCGGACCATGGTGTCCTGGAACACTTCCCAGGAGCCCGCGATGTCCATGACGTTGGCACCGTCGCTGATGACGAAGGCGACCTTGATCATGCCGGACTTCGGCGTGTCGATTCTTGCCGGTGTGGCCGCAAAGGCAGGCGCGGCGACTGACAGGGTAAACAGCGTCGCGAAGATCGTGGTTTTCAAGGTGGGTTCCTCCGGGTGGTTTGGGATTGAGTGGAATCGATCGCGCCGAAGCGCTGGCAATAGCCGGTCGGCGAGACCGCAAAGCGCCGTTCGAATGCGCGGCGGAACACGTCGCCGCTGCGGAATCCTGCTGCACGCGAAATTGCGTCGACGCGCTGTCCCTGCAGCAACAGGCTGCGTGCGTGATCGAGGCGCAGGCGTTCAACGAATTTCGCAGGCGGCGCACCGAACGTCTGCGCGAAGCGGCGTGTGAAATTGCGCGGGCTCATGCGTGAGCGCGCGGACAAGGCCGTGACCGAATGATCCGCCTGCGGGTTGGCCAGCATCCACGCGAGCAAACCGCCGAACTCGCCGGCTGACCGCTGCTGCATCTGTAGCGGCTCGGAAAATTGTGCCTGATCGCCGACGCGCCGGTAGTGCACGACGAGATGCCGCGCGCACGCGATGGACACGGCCTCGCCGAGGTCGTCGGCGATCAGTTTCAGGCTCAGGTCGATCGCGGCGGTGACGCCGGCCGACGACCATAGGTCGCCGTCGTGCAGGTACAACACATCGGCGTCGACGTGCAGATGCGGAAAACGCGCGCGCAGTTCGTCGGCGTAATTCCAGTGGGTCGCTATCCGCGTCGCGCGCTGCGCGAGTTGTGCGGCGAGGAACGCGCCCGTGCAGACACTGACCAGGCGGCGACAGCGCCGCGTGACTGCAAGCAGGATCTTGCGTTGCACGGGGTCCAGGCGCATCGACCGCGCACCGCAGCCACCCGGGATGATCAGCGTGTCGGCGCGGAGACGACTGTGCACGCAGCGATCGGCGACCACGCGCACGCCGTTCTCGGCGCGCACGCGCTCACCGTGCAGGCTCCAGAGCTGCAGGCGATAGCTTCCGGGCACAAGCGCGTTGGCGGCGTCGAACGCATCGAGCGGGCCGAACACGTCGAGCGCCTGGAATCCCTCGTACAGGATCAGGGCGATGGTTCTTGCGTTAGTGGTCGCATCGGGCCGCATGCGTGGATTCTGCGGATCGGCCGCTCTGGCGTAAAGGACACAATTCCGACGATTCAGGTCAGTACGTTGAGCATGTTGTCGATACGATTATTTTCGATGCTGACGTGTGCTCTCACCCGCTGAGGTTTCCGGATTACTTCCTTGCTGCCTGCACTTTGGCCGCGAGGCTATCGGTGTCGCTGCGGGTTCCTTGCAGGACGATGCTGCTGACGCGGAGGGTGGACATCCACGAGCGAAGATTCGGTAGCAGGGTGTCTGCGCGGCGATAGGCGTCCAGAATTGTCGCCGCCTCGTCTTCGCTGATCGGCGCTGGGCAATCGATCAGTTCCTGATTGGCAGCGTTGCCTCCGCCAGATTGCCGAAAGCACTTGTCCCAGATGGTTTGCTGCACATGCCAAGGCGTGAGGCCACGGATCTGCATGCGGTACGCGGGATCGTGTCGGAGGATATTCGCGGTGATACCGGTGCCGGACAGCCGGTAGTAGTCGCCGAGTTGTTTGCGCAACGCCTCGTCATCGATCAGGGCAAGTCCGCCGCCATCGCGCATCTCCGCGAAGGTCGTGTCCTCGAGTTCGAACGGCATCAACTGACTGGCCTGGTACCACGCGAGCACGGTCTTCCAGTTGGAACCATCCACGCGTTGCCCGGATTCTCCGTACGCTATTGCGGCGTGCCCGTAAGCCGACACCTTTTTCCAGAACACCAGCGCGTTGTCGATGTTGTGTTCGTCGCCCATCAGTTCGGCGTGGAGGCGCCGGTAATAGCTGTCGGCTCGCGCGTGGTCGATCCGACTCTCGTTCCAGTTGCTCACCTGAAGCGCGATCAGGATGCCGACCACGACGATCAGGAGTTCGATGAACGCAGCCGTCCAGTCGTAGTCGCGCAGCCGCGCCGCCAGCTTCATGGTCGTCATTCAAACCTTCTCCGATAGCGCATTCTGTAATTAGCCTGCAACAATCCGGGCAACGCTGTGTTCACACCGAACCGTGAAGAAGGTGAGGGTGGTCAGCTCGCATCCTAGCAATAGGAACCGGCGGGAACAGGTCTACCAACGTTGCATTTGTGATACATCGCGCGATAGTTCATTCCGCTACCATATGTCTGCTCGCGTCGAATCCCTCGCACGCGGCAGTAGCGCGCAAACCAAGGTGAATGCGGCACTAACGCTCGTGGTGCTGTCGCAGCAGAAACAGGAATAACATCGTGCTGTCATTCGGTCCTCTGGCGATTTCTGAGTATTGCTGGCCAAGGCCGTACTGAACCCACCAAGGCCGATCTCGCATTTGATTGGCCAGCAGGTTCCAGCGATCTTGGGCCATATCTACGGTGTTCTGGTCTCTGCTCTGAATGACGCCAATAATTTCGCAGGTGGCGTACCTGCAAACCAGGTGTGTGATATCGATCTGCGAACCAAGGTCGGCCAATCCGGCGTTGAGGTAGTTTCGCAATTCCTGCTCAACTGGCGGCCCCCAGCCCGGTTCCGATGTTTCGCCGTCGACTTGGGCATGCATGACCGCCGCCATTTCCGGTACCGGCTCTTTCATTTTCTCCTCGCTATACATGTTGACGATGTATTCGTCAGCGAGTTTCTCCGATACCTGCCGGTGCAGTTCGCGGTCGAAAGCGGATGTGCCGGTGCTTGCCGGCGCCTGCGGCTGGATGACGCTGTGGTCCGGCATATTCTCAGCATCGCTCCCCGTATTCGCCGACGTTGGCGGCGGGGCAACAGGGATTGCTGATGACTGGAAGGGTTTCGCAATTGCCGGCGTCGCAGGACTCGTCGCGACGCCCGCAGCGGGAGCCGACGCGTTGCTAGCAGCAGCCTTGGGATTGGTGGATTCGTTTCCGTCAGACCGATCGTATAAAAAAAGGACGACGGCGCTGACCAATACAACGCCTGCAACGACCATCGGTAACGGTTTCATCAATTCGCTCCTTCTGCATTGGCGGTGTCATCTCGCATTGACAGCAGCACCACTCATCGTGCCGTCTGCGCATCTCCGCGCAAGAAGCGCGCTATTGCTTTGGTTCGTCCAGCGTGTAGTCGAATGTGTAGAAGTGCTTTCCGTCGCTGATCTGGATATCGAGTGTGCCGCTGAGTCCGAGCAGTTCGCCGGTGCCTGAGTCGGGCACGACGGTTATGGACAACTGCCGCGCGCCGCGGTTCATTGTGCCGCTGTGCTGAAGGGCGAATGTGCCGCGTTTGCCATGCAAGGTGCCTGTCACGCGCTCCATCGCGACATAGCCGGCAGAGCCTTGGGTGCCGGTTTGCGCGGCGAGCATCTGGCCCTTGCTGGTCGCATCGAGATCGCCGTGGAATTGCTTGTCGAGCGCCATCCGCCCGATGCCGGGATCGCCGACGCCATCCTCGTGGTTCTGTGGTGCCAGCTTCACGTCGAAGCTGCCGCTAGCGCGCGTGGTCATTGGTTTCGCCCTCGTCTCGAATGGAGACGAAGCTTAGCGTGTGGCGCTTTCCTTCGCAGCGCGCATTGTCCGTGCAGACCGTGGCTAATCGCCCGCGGCTGCCAGTCAACGCGCAACATCGTATCCTGCACACTTCGAACCCTTAGCCCGCCTCAAGGAGAATGTCGATGGCCACAACGATGACCGCGAATCTGGCTGTGCTGATCGATGCCGACAATGCGCAACCGGCGATCATCGACGGCCTCGTCGCCGAAGTCGCGAAGTACGGCATCGCCAACGTCAAGCGCATCTACGGCGACTGGACCGGCACGCGACTGAAAGGCTGGAAGGATGTATTGCTGACCCTTTCGATCCAGCCGATCCAGCAATTCGGTTACACGACCGGCAAGAACGCGACCGACTCGGCGATGATCATCGATGCGATGGATCTTCTCTACACCGGTCGCTTCAACGGCTTCTGCATCGTCTCCAGCGACAGCGATTTCACGCGGCTCGCCGCGCGCATCCGCGAATCCGGTTTGACCGTGTATGGATTCGGCGAACGCAAGACGCCGACACCGTTTGTGTCGGCCTGCGACAAATTCATCTACACCGACATCCTGCTCGGCAAGGAAGACGAAGCGCAGCCGGACAAACCGCAATCGAGCAACGAGCTGAAACAGGACACACGTTTGGTTACCCTGCTGCGCAATGCTGTCGAAGCCGCATCGGACGATACTGGCTGGTCGCACCTTGCACCGGTTGGAAGCCATATCGCCAAGCAGGCGCCGGAATTCGATCCGCGCAACTACGGTTATCGCAAACTTGGCGAGTTGATTGCGGCGAGCAAGTTGTTCGATCTGGAAAGCCGCGTGATCGGCGACGGACCGGCAAAAGCGCTCTACGTGCGCGATAGTCGCAAGAAGTAATCGCGTAGATTCGGCAGCGCTGAGCTTTCGATTACTGAAAACAGCGCCGCAGCGCGGCGCCCTGTTTCAGTCGACTACTTTCGCCTCGCGCCAACCACGACAAGCCCGAGGCCGACGAACACTGCGGCGCCACCGATCCATTGCGGAACAGTGCGCGTTTGTTGCACGGTGGCGGATAGATCGCCGACCTTGAACACTTCCTTGTCCTGATTGAAATTGAGCATGCCCATGAAGCCGGCGGCTCCGAGGGCAATGATGACGATTCCTGCAACGATGAAACCTGCACGCATGACGCTTTCTCCCATTGGATGATCCGACTGTAACCGAATCGGCCCAATCGCAGATGAACCGACGCGGCGACTCAGGTGTCGCTGTGCGAATGCAACGCGATGCGATTTCCTTCGCTGTCGAGCACGATGGCGCGAAAACCATGCGGACCGATCGCGTGCACGTCTTCGACGATCTTGCCGCCGTGTCGCTCGACATTTTCGACGGCGGCC
>JBDTOS010000178.1:0-6053 GCA_039933095.1 Dokdonella sp. | reverse complement strand
TTTCCTCGATCTGGCGCGCACGCTTGTCCTTCTCGATGCCATCGCGGGTGAACACGGTGACGTCGATGACAGTGCCGTCCATGCCTGGCGGGACGCGCAGCGACGAGTCTTTCACGTCGGACGCCTTCTCGCCGAAGATCGCACGCAGAAGTTTCTCTTCCGGTGTCAGCTGGCTCTCGCCCTTCGGCGTGACCTTGCCAACCAGAATGTCGCCCGCGTTCACTTCAGCGCCGATATAGACGACACCGGATTCATCTAGACGCGCCAACGCTTGCTCGCCGACGTTCGGGATATCGGCGGAAATTTCCTCCGGTCCAAGTTTCGTATCACGAGCAACGCAGGTGAGTTCCTCGATATGAATCGTCGTGTAGCGGTCTTCCTGGACCACGCGCTCGGAAATCAGGATCGAGTCTTCGAAGTTGTAACCGTTCCACGGCATGAACGCGACCAGCATGTTCTGACCGAGTGCGAGTTCGCCAAGATCGGTAGATGATCCGTCGGCCAGCACGTCGCCCTTCTCGACCTTGTCACCTACTATGACCAGCGGTCGCTGGTTGAGGTTGGTGTTCTGGTTCGAGCGGGTGTACTTGGTGAGCGTATAGATATCGACACCGGCATCGTTATCACCGACCTGGTCCTCGTGCACGCGAACGACAATACGGCCAGCATCGACCTGATCGATCACGCCACCGCGTCGCGCTGCCACGGTCACGCCGGAATCGCGCGCAACAGCCCGCTCGATTCCGGTGCCGACCAATGGTGTCTGCGAACGCAGCGTCGGTACCGCCTGGCGCTGCATGTTCGCTCCCATCAGGGCGCGGTTGGCATCGTCATGCTCAAGGAAGGGGACCAGCGCGGCGGCCACTGACACCGTCTGCATTGGCGAAACGTCCATGAACTGGATTTCCGACGGTGCACGTAGTTCCGACTCGCCGCGATTACGGCAGGCGACAAAGTCTTCGCTGAAGGTTCCGTCCTCGTTCAACGGCGAATTCGCCTGGGCAATCACGTACTCGCCTTCGTCGATTGCCGACAGGAACTCGACATTCGTCGTGATCTTGCCATTGACGACCTTGCGATACGGTGTTTCGAGAAAACCGTAGTCGTTGGTACGCGCATACACGGCCAGTGAATTGATCAGACCGATGTTCGGACCTTCCGGCGTCTCGATCGTACAAACACGTCCGTAATGGGTCGGATGTACGTCGCGCACTTCAAATCCGGCGCGTTCGCGGGTTAGACCACCCGGCCCAAGTGCCGACACACGGCGCTTGTGAGTGACTTCGGACAACGGATTGTTCTGATCCATGAACTGACTGAGCTGGGAGGAGCCAAAAAACTCCTTGATCGCTGCCGCCACCGGCTTGGCGTTGATCAAATCCTGCGGGGTCAGGCCATCGGATTCGGCCAGCGACAGACGTTCCTTGACCGCACGCTCGACGCGCACGAGGCCGATGCGGAAAACGTTTTCGGCCATTTCGCCTACCGAACGCACACGCCGGTTGCCGAGATGATCGATGTCATCGACCGTGCCGCGACCGTTGCGGATCTCGATCAACACCTTCATCACGTCGAGAATGTCCGAACCCTTGCCGAACTGCTTGACATGGGCCTTGGACGTTTCGTCGTTGCGCTCGCCGAAATATTTCGAGTCGTACAGGATGCCCGGACCCTTGTCGTCCTTGCGGCCGACGCGGCGGTTGAACTTCATCCGGCCGACGCGATCGAGATCGTAGCGCTCGCTGGAGAAGAACAGGTTCTGGAACAGATTCTGCGCGGCTTCCTTGGTCGGCGGCTCACCCGGACGCATCATGCGGTAGATTTCGACCAGCGCCTCCAGTGGCGTGCGAGTCGGATCGATGCGCAAGGTCTGCGAGATGTAGGCGCCGCGATCGAGATCATTGACCCACAAGGTGGCGATCTTCTTGATTCCGGCTTTGCGGAACGCTGCCAGATGCTCCTCGGTGATCTCGTCGTTGGCCGACGCGAGCACTTCGGCGGTTTTTGCATCAGCGACATCGTGCGCAAGGATGCGACCAATCAGGTAATCGTCGGGCACTTCCAGCGACTTGATGCCAGCCGCTTCGAGACTGCGCACATGGCGGGCAGTGATGCGCTTGCCGGCCTCGACCATGACGTCGTCGCCAAGGCGAAGATCGAAATTCAGGGTCTCACCGCGCAGGCGTTCAGGCACGAGTTCCAATTCAGCACTGTCCTTCTTGCCGATATGGAAGATGTTCTTCTCGAAGAAGATGTCGAGCATCTCGGCGTTGTTGTAGCCGAGCGCACGCAGCAGCACGGTCACCGGTAACTTGCGGCGACGGTCGATACGGGTGAACAGCGCGTCCTTCGGATCGAACTCGAAATCGAGCCACGAGCCGCGGTAGGGAATCACGCGGGCTGAATACAGCAGCTTGCCCGAGGAGTGCGTCTTGCCGCGATCGTGATCGAAGAACACGCCCGGCGAACGATGCAGCTGCGAGACGATGACACGCTCGGTGCCGTTGACGATGAAGGTGCCGGTATCGGTCATGAGCGGCATTTCGCCCATGTAGACTTCCTGTTCCTTGACGTACTTGATCGCCTTGTTGTTCGACTCGCGATCGTAGATCACCAGGCGCACGGTGACGCGCAACGGCGCGCCATAGGACATGCCACGTGAACGACACTCGCGCTCGTCGAACGGCGGTTCGCCGAGTCGGTAATTGACATATTCGAGGGCCGCGCTGCCGGAGTAGCTCGAAATCGGAAATACCGATTGCAAAGCCGCATGCAGGCCCTTGTCGTCGCGCTTCGCTGGCGCAATGTTGGTTTGCAGGAAATCGCGATACGAATCGACCTGGATCGCAAGCAGGAAAGGCACGTCAAGCACGGGAGGACGCTTGCCGAAATCCTTGCGGATACGCTTCTTTTCAGTGAACGAATACGCTGTCGTCATGGGGAACTACCACCTGTTGATTCTGTGAACCGCGCGCCCGCGGTTCGGGGAGGATCGCTTTCCAATCCGGGAAAATCGCCAGTGGGAAGTCGCTGATATTGCCGGCATCAGCACGCCTTCTCCCGCTACTTCCAACTGTCGACTCTGTGAAACAACCAGTCGTCTTGACACGCCAAGAGGCGACTGACTGCCTTGTCGCTACAACGACCGAAGGCCAGGGACATACGTCCCCGGCCTCGGCTTATGCTTTCCGGCTAAAACGCCGGTACCCGCTGCGCGGGCAGACGACTCCTGTCGTCACTTGATTTCGACGGTTGCGCCGGCGGCTTCGAGATCCTTCTTGAACTTCGCCGCGTCATCCTTGCTGACGGCGTCCTTGACGGTCGCCGGAGCGGACTCGACCAGATCCTTGGCTTCTTTCAGGCCAAGACCGGTGATCGCACGCACCACCTTGATGACTTCAACCTTCTTGTCGCCGATCGACTTCAGATCGACCGAGAACTCGGTCTGCTCTTCGGCGACAGCGGCAGCACCACCGCCTGCGGGAGCGGCGGCAGCGGCGACCGGCGCGGCGGCGGAAACGCCGAACTTCTCTTCCATCGCCTTGACCAGCTCCATCACCTCGACGAGGGACTTGGACGAGATCGCTTCGATGATTTCTTCGTTGCTGAGGGACATGATTTGACTCCTGAAAAAACGATTATTTGGTTAGAGACAGGTTTGTCTGGTTGCGGAATTGCCGATTGACGAAAAAACGTGGCTACGACGTATGTCAAGCTGCCTGCTTCTGTTGCGCGACCTGATTGGTTGCACGCGCGAGTTGCGAGGCCGGCTCGGACAGTAGACGCACGAGCATGGTAGCCGGCTGGACCAACACACTCAGGAACATGCTCAATGCCTGCTCACGGGTCGGCAGCGAAGCCAGCACATCAAGATGCGTGGCTGGATACGCTTTGCCACCGATTGCCACGAGCCTGGCTTTCAGCTTGTCGTTCGCCTTGGCAAAATCCTTGATAAGACGACCGGCAGCACCGGGATCTTCCTTCGAGAAGGCGAACAGCAGCGGACCAGTGAGAGCGTCCTTGACGCACCCATAGTCCGTGCCTTCGAAAGCGCGGGATACCAAGGTATTTTTAGCTACCTTGAGATAAACCCCGCCCTGTCGAGCCTTCTTGCGCAGCTCGGTGAGCTGCTCGACGGTAAGACCGATGTACTCGGCCGCGACCAGTGATTGCGCCGTGGCAGCTACGTTCGCCAGTTCGGCAACGACCTCTTTCTTTTGCGCGAGATTGAGCGCCATTGCTTTCTCCGACTTTGAAACCAACCGCGCTCCTGCATCGGCTGAATTTCCAAACGGTCACGAGCCTGAATCCTTCAGACACGTCGACATCTTGCGATGTCTGTTGCGGTGGCCGTTTCAGGTACACCTGTCCGGGCGGCACCATCTACGCAGGCTTGGCGTTTGAGGCCGTAGCATCTCGGTTCGGGAGCATCCTTCGCACCATCGCATCCGTGCTTCCCGTTTCGAGCGGCTGTGGCCGCCTGCGGTCTTTGACGGCTCCCGGTCAAAGCCGGGCGCCCTCAAAATCTTCGTTCTTTTGTCGCGATGTTTTTTCATCCGGGCGGAATGTAGCGCCCGGATGGAGGTGAATCAGGAATGCAAGCTCGATTGATCGACCAGAACGCCGACGCCCATCGTGCTCGAAAGCGAAACCTTCTGAACAAAAATACCTTTCGCGGTCGAAGGCTTGGCCTTGTGCAAATCCGACAACAGAGCGTTGAGGTTGTCCTTCAACGCGCCCGACTCGAAATTGGCCTTGCCGATCGAACAATGGACGATCCCGCCCTTGTCGTTGCGGAACTTGACCTGTCCCGCCTTTGCGTTCTTGACCGCTGTGACGACATCTGCTGCAACTGAACCGTCTTTCGGATTCGGCATCAATCCGCGCGGTCCGAGTAACTGGCCGAGCTTGCCGACGACGCGCATGGCATCTGGAGTGGCGATCACGCGCCCGTAATTCAAGTCACCCGCCTGCATCTTTTCAGCCAGATCGTCCATGCCGACCGCATCAGCACCCGCCGCCTTGGCGGCTTCGGCCTTCTCGCCGGGGGGGCAGAATACGGCCACACGCACGGTCTTGCCGGTGCCATGCGGCAGCATGACCGAGCCACGTACGCCTTGATCCGACTTCTTTGCATCGATGCCGAGTCGCACGGAGACATCGATGGATTCGACGAACTTCGCGTTCGCGCCGTCTTTGACCAATTTGAGCGCGTCGTCGATCGCGTAGGCTTTGCCTTCGGTGATCTTCGCGCTAATTGCCTTGTAACGCTTGCCGATATTTGCCATGACTTAGCCCTCCACCACCAGACCCATACTGCGCGCGCTGCCTGCGATCGTCTTCACGGCGGCTTCGATATCCGCTGCGGTCAGATCGGGCTCCTTTGCCTTGGCAATATCTTCAAGCTGCTTGCGCGTGACCTTGCCCACTTTTTCCGTGTTCGGACGCTTTGACCCGGACTGGATACCTGCTGCTTTCTTGAGCAGGATCGACGCTGGCGGCGTCTTGGTGATGAAGGTAAAGCTGCGATCCGAATAGGCCGTGATCACACATGGAATCGGCAGCCCGGGTTCGAGCTTCTGCGTGGCCGCATTGAAGGCCTTGCAGAACTCCATGATATTCAGGCCGCGCTGACCGAGCGCCGGCCCGACCGGTGGCGACGGATTCGCCTGCCCCGCCTTGACCTGCAACTTGATGTAACCAACTACTTTTTTAGCCATTTCAATTTACTCCTGCGAGTGCAAGCGCCTGTTGTCAGGCTCCTCGCTGTTGATGTTTGTGCAAGTCGCTCGCTACGCTCGCTGCCGGTCGGTGGCTGCGCCACCTGTAAAGAGTCAGCAAAACACGCTTCGCTTCGAACTGACTCTTTACTTACTTGCAGCGCACAAAGTGCGCGACTTACGCCTTTTCTACCTGCGCGAATTCCAACTCCACCGGCGTCGAACGTCCAAAAATCAGAACCGCCACGCGCAGGCGGCTCTTCTCGTAATTGACTTCCTCGACCACGCCGTTGAAGTCGTTGAACGGACCTTCAGTGACGCGCACCATCTCGC
>JBDTOS010000177.1:0-6111 GCA_039933095.1 Dokdonella sp. | reverse complement strand
CGATGCGATCTGGATGATGCGCCCCCAGTGACGCTTCTTCATCGTCGGCAGGGCATGGCGAATCGTGTGGAACGACGCGCTCAGGTTGATCGCGATGATGGCGTCCCACTTGGCCGGCGGAAACTCGTCGATCGGTGCGACGTGCTGGATACCGGCATTGTTGACGAGGATATCGACGCCGCCGAATTCGTCCTCGATGGCGCCAAACATCGCCTCGATCGCGGCGGCATTACTCACGTCGGCGCCCTGAAAACGCACCTTGACACCGTATTTTTCCTCCATGCCCGAACGCAGTAGCTCCACATCCGACTTGTCGCCGATGCCATTGAGGATGATGTTGGCGCCATCTTTGGCGAACAGCTCGGCAATGCCGAGCCCGATGCCGCTGGTCGATCCGGTAATCAGTGCGGTTTTCCCTGCGATCATGAATGTCTCCGTGGGGGGTGTTGTGGGTGGTTACCGGCATAGAGGTGGTCGCGCACAAGAAGGATTCAATCGAGCGTGGTTGCATTGATGCCGCCAGCGTAACGATGGCGCAACTGCCCGCTGCGGGCAGACGCTGGATTGCAGATGTTTGAGCGAATCGTTCGCGGGCGAGCGACTCCCTGAACTGGAGAACGCAAATTCCGCGAATCCTTTTGCTGCGTTCACGCCTCTTGTTGAATGGAACGCCGCACATCCGCGCGCCAAGGCGATGTCTCACCCCGCGACTCGTCCTCCCGAAGCTGCGGCGGGTGTGCACGTTCCACTCGCGTGATGCGCTGCCGCCTTATTCAAGAATGGTGAAGCCCGGATGACATGGAAGCAACTCGCCGCAACGATTTTCTGACTTGGAGAAGTGACGCATGAGGCCAAATCGAAAGTCTCGTCGCAATAGAAACATGGCGCTTAGCTCAGGCAATCCCATCAATGCGATCGCCATGCACGATCATCCCGCGGACACGCCAGAATGACCCCGCGCCAGATGCTGGCGGTGGTGTTGCATCCCGTCCACCTCGGACGAACCGGACTGGTGGCGCTGCTCGTGGGACTCTGGTTGACACTGTTCAATCAGGGCACCCAGTTGCTGGTCTGGCCCTGGAGCGCGCCGCTGGTATTCAAGATCGCCATGAATGTGATTACTCCGTTCGTCGTCGCCAATCTCGGTCTGATGTCGCGACAGGCTGAATCGAAAGTGGACGCACTGAGTTCAGTGGTCAGTCCCCGCCCTCTGCCCATGGTTCAGGAACTGCGAAGTGAAAACACAACGCGTTGAGTTTCCCGGTTACGACGGCAGTTTGCTGTCGGCCCGGCTCGATCTGCCACAGACGGGACCGCGCGCGTATGCTCTGTTCGCGCATTGTTTTACCTGCGGCAAGGACATCCTTGCCGCTTCACGGATCGCCGCCGCACTGAACGAGCAGGGCATCGCGGTGCTGCGCTTCGATTTCACCGGCCTGGGCATGAGTGAGGGCGAATTCGCCAACACCAATTTCAGTTCCAACGTCGCTGATTTGGTATGCGCTGTAGATTTCTTGCGCAGTAATCATCGCGCCCCGGCCCTGCTGATCGGGCACAGCCTCGGTGGCGCGGCCGTCCTGGCGGCTGCCGAGTCCATTCCCGAGGTGCGCGCCGTGGCTACCATTGGCGCCTCGGCCGAAACCTGTTCATGTCGCCGAGCAATTCGGCGAAGCACTCGATGCTCTGCGTCGTGCCGACGAGGTGGAGGTTACGTTAGCGGGGCGCAAGTTCCGTATCAAACGTCAGTTTCTTGACGATCTAAATGAGCAGAAACTGCGCGTGCAGATTGCCGGACTCGAACGTGCCCTGCTCGTCATGCATTCGCCGAGTGACGTTGTCGTGGATATCGACAATGCGCGACGAATCTATGAGGCCGCCAAGCACCCGAAGAGCTTCGTTGCCCTCGACGGCGCGAATCACCTGCTCAGCAGACCCGCCGATGCGGTGTACGCGGCGCGAGTACTCGTTGCCTGGTTCGAGCACTACCTGCCGACGGCCGCTAGTGAATCCGAGCCGACTGTTGAGGTGCGCGGGTAGCCGCGCTTCTGACTGTTGATAAATTCAATTGAGCAGAGATGTATGCGTGCCAAGTGGAGAAACGTCGTCGTCGCCGAAAGCAATGAAACAATCGTCGTGGAAGGAAATCACTATTTTCCGCCCGCGGCACTCAAGCGTGAATGCTTTCTACCAAGCTCACATCGAACGATCTGCCCGTGGAAAGGTGTTGCCCACTATCTTGATGTCGTGGCGGGTGACTTGATCAACGTCAATGCCGCCTGGTTCTACCCAGACCCTGCACAGGCGGCGGAACACATCCGCGACCGAGTTGCGTTCTGGAACGGGGTCACTGTCGAGCCGTGAGACGGAAATGATTGCGCAGCGAAATCTCTCATATGCCGCACGGGGTCGGGCACGTGCGCGGTTGATCACGGGCGCTCTCTTGCTTGTTTCTGTGTTCATGCTGGCCGGTTGCGCCGCGCGCAGCTGGAACACACGCATCGCGAATGCCGCTCCTTCGGACCGCTACGATTTCAGAAACCGAATGCCGGTCAACGATGCGGATACGTTTGTCGTGTTGGCGTTTTCCGGCGGTGGTACGCGCGCCGCGTCGTTCAACTATGGGGTACTTGAAAAACTTCGCGATACAACGGTCTGGATACATGGCAAACCGGTGCGGCTGCTCGATCAAGTCAATGTGATTTCCGCAGTTTCCGGCGGCAGCTATACCGCTGCGTACTACGGCTTGTTCGGCAACCGCATTTTTCGCGACTTCGCGCCCCACTTCCTGTATCACGACTGGCAGGGCGACCTGGTTTCCCTGTTGCTGCGTCCGGATCACCTGTTATCCATCACGCGCTCCGGATACAACCGCAGCGATCTCGTGGCGGGGTATCTGGATAACACGTTGTTCGAGCACAAGACATTTGCCGATATGTCGCGCGGGGCGCTGCCTTACATCATCATCAATGCCAGCGATCTCAACAACGCGACCACGTTTTCGTTCATCCAGTCACAGTTCGATTTTCTGTGTTCGGACTTGTCCAGCTATCGAGTTGCCAACGCGGTAATGGCTTCGTCGGCGGTGCCGCTGGTGTTCAGCCCGATTGCGCTGCGCAATTTCGACGATTGCCCGGAGCGGCACAAAGCCTGGGTGACCGATTCGCTGGCCCATGACGGCGTGCTCGATCGGCGCCATGCTGTCGCGCTTGCCCTGGAGCGGTACTCGCATCCTGATCAGATGCCGATTCTGCGACTGGTCGATGGCGGCATTACCGATAACCTCGGCGTGCGCGGCTCCATGATGAGCCCGGTTGCCCAGGACGGTGATGTGCCGAACATGGCCGGCGCATTCACGCCTGCGCAATTGCAATCGGTCCAGCATGTGCTGGTGGTCGTCGCGAATGCGCAGGTCTACAGCCAATACGATTGGTCGCGCAATGGCATGGATCCCGGCTTGATCAACATGACACGAGCGTCGTTCGACGCCGCTTTGGGACTTCTCAACACCGAAACCGTCGCGCTGGCCAAACAGGGCTTCCTGATGTGGCAGGCCCACGTCAATGCGATGCGTGCGCCCGAAGCTCCCCGCGTCAAAGTCGATTTTGCGGTGCTGACCTTCAATCAAATTAGCGATCACGCCGAACGTGACCGTTTCAATGCAATGCCGACCACGTTTCGATTGCAGGCCGAACAGGTCGACGCGCTGCGCGGATTGGCGGGACAACTGCTGGATCAGTCTCCGGAATTCCAGTCGTTCCGTGCAGCACTGGCCAGCGACTCCGATGCGGACGCACATAGCGCGCATTGATCAGCGCCACGGTCGCGATTCCAGCCTCGCTGCGGTTCCCCGAGACACATTGCCGACATCGCAATGAATCCTTTTGACATGCCGCGCGCTCTATACGTTGCCGGAGTTGTTCCGGCCAACTATTTTCGGAGAAAAAAACATGATCAACCAGAATATGCTCAGAGCAGCTTTGCTCGGCACGCTTGCGCTTGGCACCGTATCGATTGCGACCACCGCTACCGCTGCCGACAAGATGAAAATGGAAAAGTGCTACGGCATCAACGCAGCGCACAAGAACGACTGCAAGACTTCGGTGCACTCTTGCGCCGGCCAGGATCCCACAGCACGCGATGCATCGGCATTTGTCGCGATGCCGGCGGGCCTGTGCGAGAAGATCGACGGCGGTTCCGCGAACGAACCGGCCAAGAGCTGAATCGAGCATCATGGGCGCAATGTTGCCGATGATGCAGGCCCCGATCCCGGCAGCCGCCGGGGTCGGTTTGCGCGCGCCACATGTGGAACGCGTACTCGCAGAAAAGCCCCCTGTCGCGTGGTTTGAAGTACACAGTGAGAATTTTTTCGGCGGCCCCGGCATCATTCATGACGCATTGGAGAAAATTCGCAGCGATTACCCGGTGAGTCTGCATGGTGTCGGCTTGTCGCTGGGGTCGGCCGATGCGCTGGACCTGGCACACCTCGCATCGCTGCACGAACTGATTGATCGCTACCAGCCTGCGCTGGTTTCCGACCATATCTGCTGGGGTGCAATCGGCGGCGTGCACATGAATGAACTCCTGCCGCTGCCGAGCACGCGTGAAGCACTTGATCTCATGGTTTCGCGAGTGCAGCAGGTGCAGGAGACTTTGGGCCGCGAGTTCCTTGTGGAAAACGTGTCGAGTTATCTCACATTTCGCGAAATCGACATGACGGAAGCCGAGTTCGTCGCCGAACTCGTGCGCCGAAGCGGATGTGGCCTGCTTCTGGATGTCAACAATGTATACGTAAACAGCGTCAATCATCGCTTCGATCCACACGCCTATCTGCGCGCAATGCCACACGCCTCGGTGCGCGAGATTCATTTGGCGGGATTCACCCGCAAGGAACATCTCGCCGTTCCGCTGCTGATCGACAGTCATAGCCAGCCGGTGGCGGGTGAAGTGTGGGCGCTCTATCGTGAAGCACTTGCATTGTGTGGCCCGCAGCCGACCCTGATCGAATGGGATCAGGACATTCCGGAACTGGAAGTGCTGATCGCCGAAGCCCAACGAGCCGAGGAGATGCTGCATGCACATCGCACCGCCATTGCATGATCTGCAGCGCGGGTTTGTCGAAGCGCTGATGGGCCGCTCCAGCGATGTTGCTTCATGGGTTGAGGCCTGTGGTCTTGATCCGGATGCGCGAGTTCGCATCTATCGAAACGCGGTCGCCAGCACCCAGACCGCTGCATTGCGCGAAACCTACCCGACCGTTTTCGCCCTGGTCGGTGAAGGATTTTTCGACACGCTCGCGGCGGGCTATCGCCAGCAACACCCATCGAGCTGTGGCCATCTCCAGAGATTTGGTGATGCGCTGGCCGATTTCATTGCCGACATGCCGGAGACACAATCGCTGAGTTATCTGCCGGATATCGCCCGCCTCGACTGGCTGTGCAATCTAACGGCTCTTGCGCTGGCAGCGGATGCGGTTGCTGCGTCTGCGTGCGCCGCTGCTGCAACGGTCGAACCGAGTTTCCTGAAACTGCGTTTGCACGCCAGTATCGGTTTGCTGCGCAGTGCACACGAAGTACTTGCAATCTGGCAATGGTGCCAGACGCCCTCGGAGAGCAATCTTCAACTTGACAGTGCGGGCGAGCACGTCCTGATTTGGCGCGATGCAGGCATGGTGGCAATGACTGTCATTGCTCCTGCGACCTATTGCTTTATTCAGAGTCTAGTGGCCGGGTGCGATCTTGCGAGCGCAAGCACCGCCGCTTTGGACGTTGATCCTGATTTTCAATTCGGACCGTGCCTGCGGGACCTGCTCGCGCACGGTCTGGTCGTTGCATTCATTTATTCGGAGAGGTTGAAATGAACAAATATCTTGTGAGCACCGTGCAGCACTACCGGAGCCTGACCGGCTGGCTACCGACGCTGGCTCCTGTAGTCCTCCTGCTTTTTCGGGTAACCGTTGCGTTGGCATTCTGGCGTGCCGGCGTGGTCAAGTTCGATGATCCCATGGGGACCTCCTACCTGTTCAACAACGAATATCACGTACCGTTGTTGTCCGGCGATACGGCGGCATTTTTCGGCACCATGGCGCCAAGCACCTGCGCAGGCGCGAGATCC
>JBDTOS010000176.1:0-6132 GCA_039933095.1 Dokdonella sp. | reverse complement strand
GCCGGTGTCGAGGTGTGGATCAGCAACCACCGCAGCGTGGCCGGGATTCTCGGCTATATCCGTCGCCTCGGCGGCATGGTCGGAGTCGCCGCTGCGGCCGATGTCCATGCGCAAACGGCCGAAGCGCACATCGCGAAAATCGAAGCAGCGGCAGCAAGCTTGCCGCGCAGACCGCGCGTGTATTTCGAGGAGTGGGACGATCCGCCGATCACCGGCATCCGCTGGGTTGCCGAACTCATCCGCATTGCCGGCGGCGATGATATTTTCCCCGAGCGTGCGGAAAAGTCGCTCGCGCGTGATCGCATTCTTGCCGATCCCTTGGAAGTCGTGCGACGCGCGCCGGACCTGATCATCGGCTCATGGTGCGGCAAGAAATTTCGCGCGGGAAAAGTCGCTGCGCGACCGGGCTGGGATGCGATTCCCGCAGTCAGAAACGGTCAAGTATTCGAGATCAAGTCACCGATCATCCTGCAACCGGGCCCGGCGGCGCTGTTCGATGGACTTGCTGAATTGCATCGTCTGATCGCCGGCACGGCGAAATTGCATGCCGCATAAGGTTTCCCGGTGCACGTTTTCAGCGTTGCTGCGAGTTGCCGGGGTTGCGCAGTGTCGGGACTGAAATGCATGCCGATGGATTTATTCGGGCGCATAGTCGCGCTGGAATTTCACGATGTGCGAGATTGCCGATTGATCGGCCTTGAGCGTAATCACGAAACGAACAGTGTCAGGTCGTGCAACCACAAAATCAGCCAGATACGAAATCGATGCATCCTCACCAATGCGGCGAAACTGCAAGGGAACCGGTTGCCCATTGAGTCCTTGCGCCGTGCCAGTGACCGTGCCGGCAAGGTCGGGCGCAGCAGCGTCGTTTCCGCGCAAGCTGATATCGACGATCGCGCGGTTCGGCGCGCGATCGACCGCATAGCGCTGCGCGACTTCCGGCTGCAATTGGTCTGCGGGCAGGCTGCTGTAGTAGACGGTGATGTCGTCGAAGCGCTGGGACTGATCGCTCTGCGCGAGCGCACTGGCGGGCATCAGCACGAGCACGAGCAACGCGAACACGAGCGTCGCACAACTTTGCTCGAATCGACGTTGTATCGACGTGCGCGAGGTCGGTTTCATCATTGGTATTCGATTTTTCATCAAATTCTCCGCACTTATCCCAACGCCAGCCGCATACCCAGATCGAGCAACGGCTGCACGATCAGCACACGCGCCAAGGTGATCAACAACCACGCGACGAGCGGGGAAAAATCGAGTCCGCCGAGCGTCGGCAACATGCGCTGCAGGGGTTTCAGAACCGGATCGGTCAACTGGTACACCAGCGGCACGATCGGATGATAGCTGTCGCTGGCGATGAAACTCAGGACGATACGGACCAGAATCAGACCAAGGCCGATCATCAGAGTAAAGCCGAGCAAGTCGGCAACCGCGATTACCGCGAGGCCGGCCCAGCCAAGATTCTGCCCAACTGTCTCCGACATCAGCCACAGCTTGAGAAACGTCAGTACCCAAGCGAGCACGACACCGGCCGTATCGAGCCGTCGCCATGCCGGGATGAACCGCCGCAGCGGCATCAATAGCGGGTTCGTCGTCTTGTAGACGAACTGGCAGATCGGATTGTGGAAATTCGCCCGTACTGCTTGCAGCATCACGCGCAGCAGAACCAGCGCGATCAATGCGCCGAAAACGAACTCGATCAGGATTTGGCCAGCTTGGGAAAAATACGGCATGGCCGCGATTATCCACGAACTGCCGAATCAGCTGAAATTTCGCTGCCGCTTTGCTCGATTCCGCCTTGCTCGGTTCCGCTTTCCCCAAATCCGCGTCTCAGCTATCGGGTTCGAATCAGAACAGCGTGGCTCCCGGTACCAGCCAAAGCGACACGGCGGACAAGGCAACGCCGATCAGCGCAGCAGCAATGACATCGCTGGGATAGTGCAATCCGAGCACCACGCGCGACATCGCAACGAGCGCGGTGAACGGCCAAAGCACGCAGGCAAGCTGCGGATACCATGCGATTGCGATCAGGGTGAAACTGACCGCATGCAAGGTATGGCCGGAGGGAAAGCTGAATTCATCGAGTGGGGCGACACGCACAATGATGCCGACATGACTGCGGAACGGGCGTGGTCGCCGCGTCCAGCGTTTCAGACCGCGATACAGGGCGAGTGCGACGAGTCCGGTCAGGGCCAAGTGCAGCGCCGCCTTGGCCCCGTAGGCGCCGCCGGTTGCGAGCATGATCGCCATCAAGCCGTACCAGAACAGGCCGTCGCCAAGCCGGCTGATGATGGCGAAGAACCGCGCGATCGCGACGCGTGCGCACCAACGGTTGGCAATCTGGCACAAGCGCCAGTCGCCGCTGCGCAACTCCAATTGCTGCAAAAGTGCAGAGGTACGCGGACTCATGCCGCTTTCTCCACGATCAATGATGCCAGCACGTCCGCGAACGATCGAGCTACCGATGTGGGATTGAGCGCGGCAACGGCGTGGCGCGCCGCTGCTCCGAAGCGTTCGCGTTTTTCCGCGTTGTTGCCCAGATCGACCGCGCCTGCGATAAACGCATCGAGCTTATCGCGCGGAACGCAAGCTCCATTGATTCCATCGAGCAGGTGTTCGTGGGCAGCGCCGTAGTCGAACGCCACGACCGGCAAACCGCTGGCCATGCCTTCCAGGGTTACGTTACCGAAGGTTTCGCTCAAGCTCGGAAACAGGAATAGATCGGCGCTCGCGTAGTGGCGACTGAGATCCACACCGCGGCGCACGCCAGCATGGATGAAGTCCGGGTTTTGCGCCATGAGAGCCGCACGCGCGGGTCCATCGCCGACGAAGATGAAGCGGGCGCCGTGTTGGGTCTGTTCGATCAAGCGGAACGCACGCACCGCAAGGTCGAGTTTTTTCTCGGCGGCAATGCGGCCGACGTAGATGACGGCGAGTTGATCCGGTGCGAGCCCCCATTCCCTGCGCAGCGCCTCATCGCGATGACAAGGATTGAACCGCTGCGTGTCGACTGCGCGGCGCAGCACCGACACACCGCGAAATCCGTGGGCACGCAGGAAATCGGCCAGTTCAGTGGTCGGCACCAGGGTTGCGGCGGCGCGATTGTGGAAATTGCGCAGGTAGCGGAACACCAGCGGCGTCAAGAAGCCGAAACCGTAGTGGCGGGCGAAATCGTCGAAGCGTGTATGGAAACCGGTGCAGGCAGGGACCCCGAGCCGCTCGGCGACACCGACCGCGCTGCGCCCAAGTGGCCCCTCAGTCGCAACGTAGATGGCATCGGGTCGGGTCGCACGCCACAGCCGTTCGAGCGTTGCTGCGGCTGGCAGGCCGAAGCGCAATTCCGGGTACCGCGGCAGTTTCAATCCGGGAACGAGAACCTCGTCGAATTCCGGTTTCCAGTCAGCGGATGCGGAACCGAAGACATTTTCGTCCTGTTCATTGGCATCAGTCTGAGTCCGATCGGCTTGAACCGAGCCGGCCGGACGTGGGCGAATGACCTGAACGCGATGGCCGAGCGCCTGAAGTCCACGCGCCAGCGAATGCACCGTCAAGGCGACGCCATTGACTTCCGGGGGCCAGGTTTCGCTGACGATGGCAATCTGCATGAGCCCGTCGCTCGATAGTTACCGCGCAGCGTGGCAGTTTTGAGTGAATCGCCGATTTCAGGGAGGTTGCGGAAAGATGACAGTCGACGATGGGCTGTCATAGGGTTGTCACAAAACCCGCCTAGCTTTGACCGATGCCAGTTGAACCAAATACTTACGCGCCATCTGTGGCGTCCGATCTCACCCGGCCTTCGACCGTGGACTTGCGCAGCCGAATCGAGCTCACGCGACGCGCACGTGCTCGCCGTGAACGTCTGACACGCGTCCTTGCCACGGCGGGTGCCGGAGTCGTGGTGTTTACCTTGTTCGCAATCCCGGTTTTTCTCGCGTTCGAGCTGCTGCCGTTTGCGCCGTGGCCTGATGCGATCGGTCATGCGCTGGGCGCACTGTTGGTAGGAACCACCAAAGCCACACTGGCCGCATTGCTGATTGCCTTGCCGCTCGGCATTGGTGCGGCAATCTATAACGCGCGCTTCAGTGCACTGCGTTTGCGCAACGTTGTGAGGCCGATGCTTGAAATCGTCGAGGCGTTTCCCTCAGTCGTGATCGGTCTTGTCGCTGCTGTCTGGCTCGCGCCGTGGTTGCGGTTGCATCTGTTTCAAGTCGTCTTGTTCGTGCTTGGCGCGTCGCTGCTGGTGTTTGCAGTTGGACACATTCTGGGCAGCGTCCGGAGGACGGCTGCGCCGGGGTTGGAACGCTGGCTGCCGTTTTTTCTGATGCCGATATTCGCGTTGCTGGCGATTCTGATTGGTATCTCGATCGCGCCGGGAGCGGGCGTTGTTCCGGTTACGCCGTGGAACAGTATCGTCATCGGTATCGCGCTCGGCTTCGCGGCCATTCCAATGGTCTTTTCGATTGCCGAGGATGCCTTGGGTCTGGTACCCGATCGCATCGTCGATGGCGCGCTGGCGCTCGGCGCAACCCGCTGGCAGGCGCTGCGCACACTCGTCCTGCCGACGGTAGCGCCGAGTCTGCTCACCGCAGCGCTGCTTGCGGCCGGACGCTGCGCCGGCGAGACAATGATCGTGCTGATGGCGAGCGGCAATACAGCGCTGGCCACGTTCGACCCGCTGGTCGGACTGCGCACGCTCAGCGCCGATATCGCGTTGACCCTGCCAGTCACTGAGCCCGGCAGCGGCGCGTATCGGTTGCTAATGCTCGTCACGTTGCTGTTGTTTGCTTTCAGCTTCGCACTGAACGCGGGCGGCGAGCGGATTCGCCGAAAACTCCGGCGACATTTGAGCGCATTGTGAAAGAGTCGGTCAGTTCAGTAGCGCGCGCCAATGACAAACGACGCGGCGGCGGCGATGGCCAAGGCTGGATTTCGCTCGCTGCCGCGTCGCTCTCGATCGTTCTGGCCGTTGTGCTTGGCCTGCTCGGGCTGCTGATCGTTTCCGGACTCGGTGAGTTCTGGCCGAAAACCATCAGCGACGTGATTGTTAGAGATGGACATGGAATTGAGAGCCACACGATCGGTCAAATCATTGCCGCCAACGACGAGCGACTCGTGCTGCGTACTGGCGAGCTGGCCAGTTTCGGTAGCGCCTATGAACGCATTCGCCGCAGCGAGATTACCGCAGTCTCGGAGCCGCTGGATGCGTTGCAACTGATCTTGTCCGACGGTCGCAGAGTCTATGCGCGTTCCGGTCAGACCGAGGAAATTCTGCGAGCCGCGCTGCCGGCCACGTTGATCGAAACACAGGCACTCAACGCGGCAGGATTTTTCACGCGCCTGGGAATCTTCGCGCGCCAGTTCGTACATTTCGTCCGCGACATGCCGGGTCCATCGGCCCTGACCGGCGGTGTGTTTCCCGCCTTGGTCGGAACACTTGTACTGGTCTTGCTGATGAGCGTCCTGGTCATGCCGCTCGGCATTGCCGCAGCGATCTATCTGCACGAATATGCCGGTCACGGCAGACGCGCTCGATTCGTGCGGAGTGCCGTCAATAGTCTGGCCGGTGTCCCGGCGATCGTCTACGGTGTGCTCGGCCTCGGCTTTCTTGTGCAGACGCTCGGTAGCGATCTTGATCGCCGGTTTTATCCAGAGCGCTTGCCGACTCCGACGTTCGCCAGCGGAAGCCTGTTGTGGGCATCGATCACGCTTGCGCTGCTGACCCTGCCGGTGGTTGTCGTGAGCATCGAGGAAGGGCTCGCACGCATACCGCCGATGTTGCGCCAGGGTGCGCTCGCACTTGGCGCGACGCGATCCGAAACCTTGTGGCGATTGCTGCTGCCCGCCGCGCGGCCTGCGTTGCTGACCGCGCTCGTACTCGCGCTGGCGCGAGCGGCCGGTTCGGTGGCACCGCTGATGCTCGTGGGTGTGGTCAAGCTCGCGCCGACCTTGCCGATCGACGGCGAATTCCCTTTCCTGCACCCGACGCGCCAATTCATGCATCTTGGATTCTCCGTGTACGACCTTGCATTGGCGAGTCCCGATGCACTTATCGGCGTACCACGCGCGTTTGCCTGCGCGCTACTCCTGATTGGTCTGGTCGTGCTGCTCAATCTCGCCGCGATCATTACCCGC
>JBDTOS010000175.1:0-6141 GCA_039933095.1 Dokdonella sp. | reverse complement strand
GGCAGGTGTTCGACCACGCGATCTACGAACGCAGCAAGGCAACCGTCTCGGCGTCGCTGTTCAGCACGGGCTATCTCGACGCCGTGCTCGAACGCCATCGAGTCGAGGTGTCGCGCTCATCCAACAATGCCGCAATCGATCTCAAGTGGAAGGCCGGCCAACGTTACAGACTGGGAACAACCCACTTCGACGGCGGCCAGTTTTCCGATCAATTCATGCAGCGCTACATTCCTTGGCAGGAAGGCGATTTCTACAGCCAGACCGAATTGCTCACGTTCCAGCAACGACTCGTCGATGCCGATTATTTTTCGGTCGCGCAGGTGCAGCCGGATACCGAGCATGCGTCCGACGGTGTCGTGCTGATCTCGGTGATCCTCGCGCCGGCCAAGCGCACGATTTACACCGGTGGTGTGTTCATAGGCACTGACACCGGTGTCGGTGTGCGCGGTGGCATCGAGCGGCGCTGGATCAACAAGCGCGGGCACAAGCTCAAGTTCGAGACGATTCTTGCGCAGCGACTCAAGACGCTATCGACGCTGTATCAAATTCCTCTCCCCGGCCAGGACAACCACAGCTGGAATTTCGGCGTGACCTATCGCGACGAGAACACCGATACCAGTCAATCGAAGACCTTCAAGATCGCCGCGAACGACTCGAAAATATGGAAAGGCTGGACGCGTACCTGGGGTCTGCAATTCCTGACCGGCGATTTCAAGGTCGCCGACGTTGACGGCAAAACCACCCTGCTTTATCCCGAAGCATCGCTGTCGCGCAAGAGCGCCGACGATTTTAACTTTCCGCGCAAGGGTTATTCGTTGACGCTGGCTGCGCGTGCCGGCCAGAAGGGATTGCTGTCGGACACCAGTTTCGCCCAGGTCACCGCCGATGCGAAGTGGATTCGCGGCCTTGGCGACAATGGCCGCTTCATCGCGCGCGGGTCGCTCGGCTACACACAGGTCGGCGATTTCGACAAGCTGCCACCTGAGTTGCGCTTCTTCGCTGGTGGCGATCGCTCGATTCGCGGCTACGCGTTCCAGACCGTCGGCCCGCGCTATCCGCTCGATACGACGGTTGGCGCCAACAAGGTGTTCGGTGGCAAGGAACTCATTGTCGCGAGCGGCGAGTACGAACACTACTTCACGCCGACCTGGGGCGGTGCGGTATTCGTTGATGCCGGCGACGCCTTCAGCGGCACCGATTTCAAACTCAAGGTGGGTACCGGCGTCGGAATGCGCTGGCGTTCGCCGGTCGGCATGGTGCGGGTCGATCTTGGTTTTCCACTGCGCGATAGCAACGCGAGCGGCGTCGAATTGCATATCGTGATCGGGCCGGACTTGTGAGCAGGCCCGCAATGAAAATCTGGTTCAAATGGATCGGCTTGTTTTTCGCAGCCGTAGTCGTACTGTTTGTCGGATTCGTGATCTGGCTGCTCAACAGCGAAGCCGGCGCACGGTTTGCGTTGGCGCGTGCTCAGGGTGCCCTCGATAGCCGTCTTACGGTCGAACATGTGAGCGGAACTCTGGCTGGCCCGCTGATACTCGATGGCGTGCGCTATCTCGATGCGCAAAGCGGGATCGATGCGCATGTAGGCCACGTGTCTGCCGATATCGCATTGTCGAAACTGTTGGGCTTCACGGTTCGGCTCAACGAGCTGGCCGTCGACGATCTCAATGTCGCGCTGACCACCGTACCGCCAAAACCCGAGCTGCCGACGACCGAAGTCAACCTGAAATCGCCGATCGATATCGAACTTGAAAAATTTGCGTTGCGGCGTGCACAGATCAGTCAGGACGGAAAACCCATTGTCGTCATCGATAGTCTCGGATTCGCCGCCGCGTGGACCAGCGTCGGTATCGTTATCAAGCAACTCGAACTGCGATCACCGGATGGCAGCGTCGATCTCGAGGGCACGCTGAGCACCGCTGCCGGGTATTCGGGCGCCGGCACCGTGGCGTTCACGTGGCGTGTTGCCGATAACAACTACGTGGGCACACTCAAGGCCAACAGCGACGGCAAGCTCGCCAACGTGGATATCGGCTTGACGGCACCGACGGTAGTTACGGCGGTCGCAACGATCGGACAATCCGAGTCATTTCCATGGACGCTGAAACTCGATGCGCCGCGTTTCGACCCGAAGGCTTTATTGCCCGACACGGCATTGAAGAGTCTGGCCGCATCGTTGCAGGGATCGGGCGACATCAATCGAGGATCGCTGACCGGCACGCTCAGCGTCAACGATCACGCCGTGCAAATCGAACCGCTGAAATACGCGCTGACTGGCGATGTGCTGCATATCGAAACGCTGACCTTGAAAGCACCCGAAGCAACGGGATCGCTGACCGCCAATGGCGAAGTACGCCTAAAGGCCATCCCGGTTTCAGCGACGCTTGCAGTCAACTGGGAGGGCGTCAACCTGCCCGCTGATCTGGTCGGCCAACCGCTGGCGACGCACGGCAGACTCGATTTCGATGGCAGCGCCGAAAGCTACCGCGCCGACAGCAAACTCAGCATCGGTCCGCCGGGGAAATTGTCCGACCTTGCGCTCAAGCTCAACGGTACGCCGAAACTCATCACGCTTGAGCAACTCGCATTGAATCAGGCGAATGGCAGACTCGACGCACACGGAAGCGTGACCCTGCAACCCGCGATCGGTTGGCAGATCGATGCCACCGCGAAAAAACTCGATCCCGGCGCATTCGCCGCCGATTGGCCCGGCGCACTTGATTTCGTGCTCGCAACCAGCGGCCATATGACCGACGACGGACCCGAAGCGACAGTCAAGCTCGACAAGCTGTCCGGCACATTGCGCAAGAAGCCGGTGCTTGGCAATGCCGATATCTCGTTCAAACCCGGCTACATCGTCGACGGTACCGCTGCGCTCAGTTCCAACAAGAGCTCCGTGGTCGTGGTTGGCAAAGGGGGCACGCAGACCGACGCCACCGCAACGCTCAACGTCGCCTCCCTTGGCGACTGGCTACCGAATGCCAGCGGGCAGGCCAATGGCGAATTCCGGCTACACGGTAAATGGCCGGCGCTAGATATCGACGGACAGGCGAGTGGCACGGCGCTGGCGATCGATGCAACGCACATCGGGTCGCTCAAACTGGCTATCGACGTAAACAACATCGACAAGCCGAACGGGAGCGTGGCCATCAACGCGAGCGAAGTCGTCAGCGGATCGGCCCATTTCACAACCGTGGCACTCGATGCATCGGGCAACGAAGGCGCACACAAGCTCACTCTGGATGCACAGGGAACGCCGGCCAACGTCAGCCTCGCCTTGTCGGGCAGCGCCGTCAAAGGCAACTGGACCGGACAACTCTCGACGCTTGAACTCGTGACCAAGGATCTGCCGCGCTTCGCGCTCGCGCAACAGACTCAACTCGCTTGGGACGGAAAAAAATTCAGTGCGACCGACACCTGTCTGGTCGGCGACAAGACGCGCATCTGTGTCGCCGGCAGTGGCGGTGCAGATGGTTCGTTGACCGCCAATTATCGGCTTACCGAACTGCCGCTCGCTCTGATCGGCAAGCTCGGCGCGCCGGAAGCACCGATTGTTCTCGAAGGCGTCATCGATGGTTCCGGCGATATCCAGCGCGATGCCAAGGGCGCGCTGAACGGTCATGCCAGTATCACGTCGAGCAAGGGCAATGCGGCGTATGCGGTAGGCGACGGCCCTGGCCAGATTGTTCTTTCCTACACCGATTTCTCACTCGATGCGCAGCTCGCACCCGGTTCGACGCGTGCGACCGTGCGCGCTCTGCTCGATCACGATGGACGTCTGGATGGCCGAATCGATCTGAGCGGCCCCGCAGGTGCTCCGCAAGGCCTTGGTGGCGAGTTGAACCTGAAACTCAACAGCCTCGCATTCGCCGAACTGTTCTCAAGCGAGATCGCAAACACGAAGGGCCGCGTCGAAGCGAACTACACGTTTGCCGGTACAACCGCAGCCCCACAGATCAATGGCGCACTGAGCCTCAAGGAATTTGCAACCGAGATTCCTGTTGCCGGCTTGAAGCTGCTCGATGGCGATATCTCGCTGCGCGCACAGGATGCGCAACACTTCGCCCTCGACGGCACGATCGGATCCGGAACCGGTACGCTCAAGGTCAACGGGAACGGAGGCATCGGCGCGGGCGACCCGATGAAAATCACCCTGTCTGGCGAAAACATCATCGCCGCAGACATTCCTGCCGCGCAGGTGACGGTCTCCCCCGATCTCGTGATCGAACGCAACGACACCGGTCTGGTTGTTACCGGGACCATCGGAATCCCGAAAGCGAATGTCGATCTGGCAAAACTGCCCGGCGGCGGCGTCAGTAAGACATCGCCCGACGTGGTGATCGTCGATGCCGAGCAAGCGGCACCTGGCACGCCGTTGCCGATCACGGTCAGCGTCAAGGTCACGCTCGGCGACGATGTCAAACTGGCCGGCCTCGGTTTCGATGGCACGGTGCAAGGCAATCTCGGCGTTTCTCAACGACCGGGCCGCACACCGACCGGCACCGGCACACTCAACGTCGGCGGCACCTACCGTGCGTACGGCCAGAATCTGAAGATCGAAACCGGTCGTATTCTGTTTGCCGGTACCGCACTCGACAACCCCGGCCTTGATATCCGCGCGGTACGAAAGATCGAGGCCGACAACGTGACGGCCGGTCTGATGGTGCGCGGCACCGCGCTGGTTCCCGTGTTGACGGTGATTTCCGATCCGGTCATGGAGCAATCCGAAGCGCTGTCGTACCTGATCACCGGCAAGCCACTGTCATCGCTGAAGAGTGGCGAAGGCGACATGCTCGGCACCGCCGCGCGCGCGCTCGGCACCGCCGGTGGCGACCTGCTCGCCAAACGCATCGGCAGCCGCATCGGCGTCGACGATATCGGCGTCTCCGACAATGCCGCTCTAGGCGGCGCAGCGTTCACGGTCGGCAAATATTTATCGCCGAAGTTGTATCTGAGCTACGGCGTCGGCGTGTTCGAACCCGGCGAAGTCGTCACCCTGCGCTACCTGTTCAACCGCAAATGGAACTTCGAAACCCAGAGCGCCACGACCGGCAACCGCGCCGGTATAAATTACCGCTTTGAGAATTAACGCCTGATTGAAAAAACAACGTCCTGATGCAACCGCATTGCGTCCTTCCGGGCAAGCTTTCGGCCCGGGCCATCGCAGGTTTACGTCTACGGCAGTAAAACAGAAGAACCCACTACTGAGACAACTGCCGAAATCGGGAAATGACACCCGAACGGGTAGATTATGGTAAATGCTTCTTCACACTTTTGAGGGGTGAGGAATCAAGTGACTGTCAACTGGACGGCCGGTCTCGTTCGATGGATGCCCTATTCCCGCCGCGGCACCGTTTTTCCGCTCAACCACCTCCATCCGTTTCGTTATGAGGTAACGATACCGGCATCCGAGAAAGACCCAAAGCGAGTCGTGATGGTCCATGTTGGATTCGCTCTGCACACGTTCACACGGGAGCGTGATAGCAGTACCCCTTCGGAGGAGGTCTATTCTGACGATCGCGAGTCGCGCATGTTCGATGATGTCCGGTACGAGCTATCGAAGCTCTTGCCGGAGATTATTCGCAGTCTTGGTCGGCGGCATTGTGCGTTCGCCAAGCAAGACAACTATGTAACAGTTGAAGCAACCATGTTCTCGGGAGAGACGGTCAACTATGGCGTGTTCTTCAATCTGAAGCGCTGGAAGGAGCGAGGACCGATGGCAGTCCTGCTGGTTGTGCAGAGCGCCTACGTCATCAATGTTGCGAAGCGGTCACCTGCACAGGGAAAGATTACTTTTCGATCCCTATTGCTTCATGCACTGAGAGGGACAAAGCCTCGCAAGCCTTGAAAACGAAAGCCCCGCACAAGGCGGGGCTCCGTAGTCCGGTACCACTTGGCTATCCCGCACCGGGCGGGACCGCTTACGCGGCGGGCGAGTGCTGATTACCGGCTATCCGCGCTCAGTTCCAATGATAAGTCTATAGGGACAGAAGTCAACCCATTTTTCTATGTGCGATTTCCCATATTTCTGCCGTACGCGGCTATTAAACGCAGCCTAAATTCGCGTAACTAATTGAAAAATATGGTGGGCGGTACAAGGATCGAACTTGTGACCCCTACCATGTCAAGGTAGTGCTC
>JBDTOS010000174.1:0-6170 GCA_039933095.1 Dokdonella sp. | reverse complement strand
GACTGGTTGCAGGTGATTCTCGGTGGTGTCGTCATCGGCCTTGGCGATACCATCTTCGCGACGATGGTCTGGTCCTCCTGGGATAGCGCAGGATTCACCAGGCTGTTTCAGACGATCGCAGTCGGCCTGCTCGGCAAGGCGAGTTATGACGGCGGAACCGGAGCAGCCTTGGTCGGTGTTCTCAGCCATTTCTTCATCGCGACGATGTTCGTGTTGACGTATGCCCTGGTAAGCCGGCGCAACCCGAGCTTGCTGGGAAAACCATTGGTTTTCGGTCCCCTCTATGGGGTACTGTTGTACCTGATCATGAATTTCGTCGTGCTCCCGATCTCGCGCGTTGGTCGGTTTCCGTCACTGCAGCATATCGACTGGATCGTGCTCAGCATTCTGGCGCATATGGTGTTCGGCGTGATCTGCGTGTATTTTTCCCGGCGAGCCCTGCATTGGCTGGGTTGACGCTCCAATGCGCAGGGTGAGGTGACGATTGAATTCCAGTAGTAGGGAGGTTCGAAGGCCTTGACAGACCCGACAGCGCGCTACCCGGCTTCGATGCGCTGGCTGCACTGGTCAATCTTCGGGTTCGTGCTGATTGCCTATGTGTTGATCAATATTTTTGAGTGGTTCCCGCGCGGCAGCGCAGCGCGCATGAATATCCTTACTTCCCACTATCTTGCCGGGCTGGCAGTGCTGCTCCTGATCCTGCCGCGCGTCTGGTTGCGCAAACAGCACGTTGCGCCGCCAATCGTTCCGTCGCTCGATCGTTGGTCCGATCTGCTCTACAAGATCACTCATCTCGCGTTATACCTGTTTCTCTTGATCCAGCCGATACTGGGTATCGTGACACTGCAAATCGCCGGCAAGTCGGTGAGCTGGTTCGGAGTAACCTTGTTGCCTTCATTCGTCGCGACACCCGACCGCGCATTCGCGCACCAGTTCGAGGATATCCACGCTACGCTCGGGGAGATTTTTTACTGGGTGATCGGCCTGCATATTCTTGCCGCACTGTGGCATCACTTCGGTCGTCGCGATAACACACTGAAGCGCATGGTCTGAGCGTGGTCGGACAAGCGCGCTGTCGATCAAGATCGAATCCGGAGGGACATCAGGGGTGAAAGGGTCCGCTTGCAAGCCGCGCCTGTCGGTTGTCGTCGTGGCCTACAACATGGCGCGGGAAGCACCGCGCACATTGCGCTCGCTGGCGGCTGACTATCAGCGCCATATTGAGGCGACAGACTACGAAGTGATCGTCGTCGACAACGGTTCGATGCCGGCGCTCGATCCTGCGATAGTTGAGGCGTTGCCCGGAAACTTTCATCTGCTCCGCATCGACCCTGCATTGCCGTCGCCGGCGCAGGCAGTCAATCGAGGATTGGCGCTCGCGCAGGGCGATGTCATCGGCGTCATGATCGACGGCGCGCGCATCGCGACACCCGGCCTTTTGCATTTCGCGCTGGGTGGTGCCGCGCTGTATCCCCATGCAGTGGTTGCGTCGGTGGGTTGGTTCGTCGGCTTCGATGTGCAGAAATTCGCGATCGAAGGCGGACACACCAAACAACGCGAGGACGCTTTGCTCGCGTCGATCGACTGGCCCGCAGACGGCTATCGTTTGTTCGAAATCGGCACGCTCGATGGCTCCTGGGTCAATGGCTGGTTTCAGCCGATTGCGGAGTCGAACGGATTGTTTCTGCGCCGCGAGATGTGGGACACGCTCGGCGGATTCGATGAACGTTTTGATGTTCCCGGCGGCGGGCTGGTCAATCTCGATGTGTATCGACGTGCGCTCGAACTGCCGGATGCCGAACTCGTGGTATTGCTGGGAGAAGGCACCTTTCACCAAATGCATGGCGGCACGGCGACGAATTCCGAAATCGATGGATTTGAGGAAACCGTGCAAGCGTGGGTGAAGCAATACGAGGCGATTCACGGAAAACCATGGACTTTCGCAACACCCGAAAATCCGACCTATCTTGGCACCTTGCCGTCTGCGGCACTTGCGCATTTCGCGCGCCTCGCGATCGATCCAGTTCCGAGCGGGCGGCGCGCTCCTCTTGGTGATTCGTTCGATCGCGACCTGTGGTCGCTGGCGCCGATCGCATGTCCAGATGATGCGCGCATCGCGAGACTGATCAATCTCGCTCATGCCGAGTTTCGTGCGGGTCGCAAGGAAGCAGCGGCGGCCATCGCCCGAATTGCACGCCAGCACGCACCTGACGAACTCGAATCACAACGGTTGCTCGCCCACGCCGGTCCATGGTTGCGTGTGCGCTTGCCTCCCAAATCGCATCGCGCAGAATTTCATCTGGTGCTAGGCCATGCCTATCGGATTCTCGATGACGCCGATCGAGCTGCGGCGGAGTATCGCGAGGCGCTACAGTTCGACGACGACCTTGTGCGAGCCTGTCTTGGTTTGGTGGAACTACGCATGCCGGGTGACGGCTACTTCACCTGGCTTGATCGTCTGCATGCCGTTCTGAACCCGGAAACCTATCTCGAAATCGGTATTTTTCACGGTGAGTCGTTGGCGCTGGCGCGGTCACCGACATGCGCGATTGGCGTCGATCCGGCACCCGCGATCCAGGGCCCGTTGCGTACCACCACCCATATATTCTGCGAAACCAGCGATGCGTTTTTCGCGAATCGGCGCCTGGATACGTTTCTGGCTGGCAAGCCGCTCGCACTTGCATTCATCGACGGACTGCATGAATTCAGCCAGTCATTGCAGGACTTCATCAACATTGAACGCTGCTGTGGTCCGCAGTCGGTCGTGTTGATTCACGACACGATTCCATTCGATGAGATTACCCAACGCCCGCACCGCCAGCGAAAGTTCTACACAGGAGACGTCTGGAAAACGGTCTTGTGTTTGCGTCACTATCGGCCCGATCTGGAGATATTCACGATCGCGACACCGCCGACCGGATTGACCGTGGTGCTTGGGGTCGATCCGAATTCCTGCCTACTGTCTGACAATTACTCCGATGCTGTAGCGATGTTCAACGGGTTGGACTACACATCGGTCGAATCCGATCTCGACTCGCGTCTCGGTGTGATCGGCAATGACTGGGCGTTGGTGAAAGCGCGGCTCAAGTCGCGCGGGATCATTTCTTAGGGGTGTTCGCGACGCGCAAGCAACAAACGTCGTGCCACACTTGAATCAATCCGACGTCCGCAGAGGGTCAGCAAGGACATGCCCGAGAGAGACAAACTTGGCCTCAATGCGACTTGGTCGATGGCCGTGGGCGGCATGGTGGGTGGCGGGATTTTCTCGACTCTGGGTGTCGTAATCGGGATTGCTGGTGCGTGGGCGTGGTTGAGTTTTCTCGTCGCAGGATTGATCGCGCTTGCCGCCGGATACAGCTACGTCGAATTGACCGCCCATTACGGCAAAGGCGGCGGTGCATTCACGTTCCTGCGCGAAATCGGTGCCAAGCAGTCAGCCGGCAGTCTGGCATGGGTATTGATCGTCGGATACGTGCTGACCAATGCAGTTTACGCATTCACGTTCGGCCAATACCTCGGGTATGTAGTCGGTCTCGGCCCATGGTTTGCGCGCGCTGCTGCTGTCGCGGTCATGGCGCTGTTCATCGGCCTCAATCTGCGCAGTGTGGGCGAGGCTGGTGGTGTCGAGTCATTTCTGGTCTGGTTCAATCTCGCGGTGTTGGTGGGGCTTGCCGGATTCGGACTCGCCGAGTGGAATCCGGAGATGCTGTCGCGCGGTGCGCCCGATTCCGGCATCGGTATCGCTTTTTTTGGCGCGGCCGCTGTTTTCATGGCCTACGAAGGGTTCCAACTGCTGGCCTACGATCACGACGATATCGAGAACCCTAGCAAGAACCTGCCACGCGCAGTGATGTCGGCTATCCTCGTGGTGATCGTCGTCTATGTCGCCATTGCACTGGGAACACCGATGCTGATCGGAGCCGATGGCGTGATCGCGCACAAGGAAGTTGCCCTCGCGTTGGCCGGTCAGCAGGCATTCGGGACAATCGGTCTGGTCGTTGTGACGATAGCCGCCGCATTCTCTACCGGATCGGCGATCAACTCGACCCTATTTGCGACAGCACGCCTGAGCTATGACGTCGCGCGTAAAGGCGAGTTGCCGGCAGCGCTCGGTCACAAGAACAAGCGCGGTATTCCCAATCGCGCGGTGATTGCGTTGGGCGCGGCGGCAGCGGTATTCGCTGCGGTGGGGACACTGTCCGGACTCGTCGAGGCAGCCAGTCTTGCGTTCCTGTGCACGTTCTCCGTTGTCTGCGGGCTCGCGTTTCACGCAAGGGTTGGATTGCGCGCGATCACGGGCTTTGGTGCTATCACCGCTGCCGGTTCCGCGTGTGCCTTGATCGAACGTCTCTGGCGCACCGACTTTCTGGCATTGGGTCTGTTTGCTGCCTTGTTGCTGCTCGCTATATTTGGACGTCCGTTACTAATGCGGAAAGTGCGCACCAGCAAAGACGAATAAAAGCTCCGGAAACTAACGTCGCGCTCGACTGCGCACTTTCGCAGGTGACTGGGACATGCGGAGAAAGTCTAGGTGTGGGCCTATGCCGCAGAACTCTTTGCATGGCGTCGTCGCGACTCTGCTCGTGGGTGGGCGAGCACACCCGTTCGTTCGATTGCGTCGGTATCGAAGGCCATGCGTTCGGCTGTTTGCCGTTTGCGATCCACCGAATGGGTGATATTTCGCGTCAGGATGCGAAGCCCCAGAAAACTCGAGAGCCGATCAAGCTGTTCGGCAGGGTTCGAAATGGTCTGTTCGTAGGTAATGTCCAGCCACTTGTCGTCATCACAGACCTTGCGATGATCGTCGATCGTGTCGAGCTGATGCAGCGTTGTAATGACCATGCGGCGGACGCTCTCGTCGGTCAGAATCTTGTCCCTGCTCAATGAGAAATGGTCGTAGGCGACCTTGAGGGCAATGCGACCGATATGATTGTCAGTGCGTGCAGTCATATGGCTTCGCCTGAGCACGGTATCGGCGAGGTCCCGCGAAAAACGAACGTACGTCGCATTGGGGAAAGCAGCACGAATCTCAGGCAGGATCAGCAGCGTCTCGGGAAGTTTGAACCCCCACTTCCCGCGCTGCGGTCGTGCGGAAATCATCTGCGCCGCAGCACTGCGCAGATCGGGAACAATGTTCGATCTCTGTCGTTCGTCCGGGCAATTGAATTTGCGAACGATGGCACGGTAGATCGCCGGCGCCATGTCGATGCAATCACCGCTGGCACTTACATTGGTTCCAATGAAGACGCCGACGTCCTGCGCCATCTCGGAAAGAAGCCGCGTTCCACTTCCACCTCTGCCAAGCAGGACGATTGGCTCGTCCAAATCGATAGGATCGACACTGCTTGCATCCGTCGGCGGGGGAATAGCGGGTGGGCTCCATTTCGCTTCGAAATACTCCATCGAACAATCGAAATCGGCTTGATAGGTCAACGACTCACGATTCCTGATCTTCGGGCTGTCCGACAAGGACAGTATTTTTCGACCGTGCTCATCGGCATATTTATGGATGGTCGGGGCGTTGACGACGTATGTCTTCAGGCCGTTCGCCCTGGTACTGTGGGCCAGATCCTCGCCGATGTTGTGTATGCCCGGAAGGAACGGGTCGAGGGTGATCGGACTCGATCGGCGGAAAATCAGGATCTGCTCGTCAATGCGATAGATGTTCTCGAAATCATGCTCAGCCAGCGTGTTGCAGTAAAGATGCGGATCGCTCCAGTGGCCGACCAGTTCACCATCCGCTTTCCATCCCACGGCACCGGCGAGTCCCCAATCCGGGTCCTGAGCGGCCAAGCTATGAAGCGACTGTTCCAGCCTCGACTGCCAACCAGGGATCAGGAAAACATCTTCATGGACGATAACAATGAGTTCATTCCTGGCTTGGGTCACACCATGATTGATAGCTTGTCCGAGAGTATCGAAGTACAGATTCTGCCGGTTATCAACAACAACAAATTCATTTAGTGGATCGTGAATACATTGCGATTTGGCTATGTTGTGTTCAAATTCGTCACTGAATCGTACGCAAATAAAACTGATGGGGGTATTGTACCGGTCAATATTTGCTGCAATTTCCGGATAAGTTCTGGGCACGCCGTACTCCATTTACCTGATCTGCATCTGTTGTTTGGTCTTATTTCACGAACAATTATTTAACTACGAAGTGCTCA
>JBDTOS010000173.1:0-6179 GCA_039933095.1 Dokdonella sp. | reverse complement strand
GCGGTGAGAAAGCCGATCGCCGCAATCAACTCCGGGGAATCATCCGCTACTTTGGCGCGCAGGATATCAACGCCGCGCTGCGCCGCCGCTTCCGCAGCGTCGAGATTCCCGGCACGCAATTCGACCTCACCGAGCGCACTTTGATGCTGAGCAACCCGGATGCTGTCGGCGCCATCACTGGCTGACGCGATTTCAATTGCGCGCGCGACGCTTTTTGCTCCGCCCTTGGGATCGCCATTGCGGGCCTGGGCAAGACCGAGAGTGGCCAGTAGATCGGAGCGCAGCGGCGGATTCGGATCGGGCTGGTTGTGAGGTGCAGATCCCGCGATCGAATCGAGTGCCGCGATACCTCGGCGCAACGCTGTTTCCGCATCGCCCGGGCGCTCCGCGACATTCAGCGCAAAGCCGACGTCGGCTAGATCGGTCGCCTCGCGCGCTGGATTGCCAATGGCTTGTTCGAGATCAGCAGCTGAGGTCAAGGTTTCCGCAGCTTGATCGGGCAAGCCGAGCTCGAGGTAGATTTTTCCGAGTGCGGCGAGCAGACGTGCGCGTTGCTGCGGCTGGTCGGCAAGACGGGTATCAATCTGGGCACGGCCACGATCGATCAATCGGCGTGGATCGATCGGTTTGTTGCCTGCCTGTTCTGGCTCGGCGGCCTTGAACAGATCGATCAGGTAGTCGACCACTTGTTGCGTGTTGGCCGATTCCTGGACAGCCTTGGTTTCGGCCTGCACGGCGCGGTCGCGCTCGCTTGCAAGTCGCCAGGTGAAGACGAGCGATAGCGCAATCGCCGCTGCGACGGCCGCCGTGGCGAAGCGATTGCGACGAATGAATTTGGCGACGCGATAACCGAGCGTATCGGGCGCGGCATGAATCGGGCGGCGGCGAATATAGCGTTCGATGTCTTCGCTGAGTGCTTCAGCAGATCGATAGCGGCGCTCGGGATCGAGATGCGTCGCGGTGCCGACGATGATGTCCAGTTCGCGATCGGATAGCGTCGGATTGCCTGCGGTTGCAAGCTGGCTTGGCGCGACCAATGTTCCTTCCGCATCGGGCTTCGGAACCGTGTCGGTCAGCAGTTCGTGCAGAAGGCTGCCAAGGCCATAGATATCGGTCGCCGTGCTGACCGGCTCACCGCGACGTTGCTCCGGGCTTGCATAGGCCGGGGTGAACCACGGCAGCGCAGTCTGGGTCTGCTGGCCGGAGGCGCTGGCATCGAGCAATTTGGCAATGCCGAAGTCGAGCAGGGCAGGCGTACCGTCATGGCGCACCAGCACATTGGCGGGTTTCAGGTCGCGGTGGATCACGAGTCGCTGATGCGCGTACTGCACGGCGCGGCAGACCTGTTGCAGCAGACGCAGACGCTGATTGAGTTCAAGTGCGCGATCACGAGAGAACTCGGTAATGCTTGAACCTTCGATGTATTCCATGACCAGATATGGCTGACCGGCCTCGCTAGTCCCGCCATCGAGCAATCGCGCGATATTCGGATGACTCAAGTTCGCGAGGATCTGTCGTTCGCGACGCAGGCGCTGGCTGGCGTCGCGTGTAGCGATACCGCGAATCAGCTTGATCGCGACGCGTCGATCGAACTCGGCATCGATGCGCTCGGCGAGAAATACGGTGCCCATGCCGCCGCTGCCGACTTCCTCGATCAGCCGATAGTTGCCGAGCTGCATGCCATTGATCGGCGATTCGCCGAGGCTGTCGTGCAACGCGCTGAGCATGCGTCGGGTCAGCAACGCGCCGTTATCGCTGTCGGCGCTAATCAGCGCGAGCGCAGCCTTGCGCAATTCCGGATCGGGTTCGGTCGTTTCGAGCCATGCTGCGCGTTCGTTCGCCGCGAGCCCGACCAAATGCTCGAACAATTCCTGCAAACGCAGCCACTGTTGAGCGGAAACCGTCGCATCGGAGCTATCGCCAGTGCCCGAACCGTTCGAAGACGTTTTCTCCGTTTCGCCGTTCATTAACGCAGATGCTCCTTGAGCCAGGCGCGGGCGAAGCGCAATTCGCGATCGACCGTCGGCACCGACAGATCGGTAACTTCGGCGATTTCGTCACGCTTCAATCCGAGCAGATAGAAGTATTCGACGATCTCGTGCTTGCGCACATCAATCGCGCGCAAGGCTTCGAGCGCTTCATGCAGCGTAACTGCGTCGTTGAGTTCGGCACCGAGCGAATCGGCTGCCGACAGAGTGACATGGATCTGGTCGCCACCGCGTTTTTCGCTGCCGCGCGCGCGGGCAGCATCGATGAGAATATTGCGTAGTGCCGCGCTGACCACACCGTAGAAATGCCGGCGGTCGCGCCATTGCACATTCGCTTCGAGCAGATTCACGAACATTTCATGGGCGAGTTCGGTCGCCTGCAAGGTCGATCCGAAAGCAACTTTTCGCAGATGCTTGCTGGCCATCGCTCGCACCTGCGCGTACACAATCTCGGTCAGCCGTTCAGCCGCACCGGCGTCGCCGTTTCCCCACGCGTGCAAAAGCACGGTCACGTCACGACGCGTTGCATCGGCGAAAGCGGGAACGGCCGTTTCTTCAGTCATTCCGTCGTCACGCCGGAAAAATCTTTGCGTCGCGTGATAGGAAGCGCCACAGCATTCCGTATTGAACTGGCAGCAGCGGGCAAAACGCAGTCTCCGACAGCTTCGGACGAACTGGCGAACGCGCTGCGCCGCTCGCCACAACCACTTTCACACAGGAATGCATTGCCATGATTACCGTCTCGATGCGCGCGCTGGCTGGCTCGTTACTGGCCACCCTTTCGCTTAGCGTAGCGGCAGAACCCTTGATCAGTCACCCCGGCGATCTCGATCCCGATTTCGGGTTCGGCGGAGTAATGATTACCGACTTCGTCAACACCGACGAAGTCATCTATTCCCTCGCACCTCTCGCGAATGGTTCGTTTCTCGCTGCTGGCGTCGTGACCCATGCCAATGTTTCGGCCGGGACATCGGAAAACGTTGCCGTGGCGCGGTTTCTGCCAAATGGGCAGCTTGATACGACGTTTGCAAATGCGGGTCTGCGCCACTTCGATGTCGCCGCTGGCGTCGACGGTGCGCGTGCGATGAAAGTGCTGCCCAACGGCCGCATCCTTGTCGCCGGCAGTTTTTCTCCCGGCGCCTACGCGAATTTCGGAGTTCTCAAACTGTTGCCGAACGGCGACTTCGATCCGGATTTCGGCGATACCGTGAATGGCCAGTTCCGCCTCGGTTGGAACATGGTCGATATCGGTGGCGTCAGCGTCCATGATTTCGGTCGCGCACTAGCCGTGCAGCCGGATGGCCGCATTCTGGTCGCCGGAATCACGCCGATATCGCACACCAATGGTTTTCGCTACAACCACATCGCAGTCGCGCGCTTCCTTGCCACCGGTCCGCTCGATCTGACCTTCGGCGGCAACGGAACCGGATATGTCGTACTCGATACGACGGCAAGCGCCGATGCTGCCGAGGAGATCACAAGCATCGCGACCAATCAGGCTGGAGACATGGCTGCTGATGGGCGCATTGTTCTCAGCGGTTACGCTCAGAGCAGCGGGACCGGGTTCGTGGCGCGACTTACCGCCAACGGTATTGTCGATTCAAGCTTCGGCGATGCTGTCGGTGGCGGCGGACGTAGTGGGCGCGTAGCCCTGCAGGCCAGTCTGGTCAGTGGTGTGTACCGCGGTCTGTACGAAATCGAGGGCGCGTGCTTGACCGGCGACGGAAAAATCGTTGTGGTCGGCACCGCCAGCGATCGCGGATTCACTTTCATTCGCTTCCTGGCCGATGGCTCGCTCGATGCCAGCTTTGGAACCAATGGCCGTACTACGATCAAGTTCAGCGCAAGCACCGAGTACGACGAGCCCGCAGCGCTCGCCCTGCAAGGCAATGGGAAACTAGTCGCTGCCGGGTATGCGATCAATTACGCCACGGGTTCGCCACGAAAGGACTTCTATGTCGCCCGCGTACTAGCCAACGGGCAGCCGGACACCGGGTTCGGTGATGGACAAGGCCGCAGCGTGACCCAAGTGGCGACCGGCACGGACGAAGCCTTCGCCATTGCGGTCGAGCCTTCGGGCAACCTGTTGGTCGGTGGCTACCAGCAGCGTCCCGGCGCGGCGAACCAGCAGTACGATTTCGTCGTGCTGCGTGAATTCGGCGATTCCGATCGCATCTTCCAGCACGGCTTCGAGAACGTCGGGAATTGAGCGAAAACGCGCGCGCCGATTGACCTCGGCGCACGCTAGTATCCAAGTCGTCGGGAAGCCATTGCGTCCACGGGTGGTTGCCGCGCCCCGGGCAAGGCAGAATGGAGGCCACTACAGCGACGAGGTGGAAACGTGGCGCGAGCAAGCGAAGACAACCTGATCTGGATCGATCTGGAGATGACCGGACTCGATACGGACAACGATTCGATTCTCGAAATCGCCACGGTTGTCACCGACAAGGAGCTCAATATCCTCGCCGATGGGCCCGAACTCGCAATCCATCACGACGAAGCGCGCCTCGAAGCGATGGACGACTGGAATCGCAACCAGCATCGCAAGTCCGGACTTTGGCAGCGGGTGATCGTTTCCGATTGCGATCTAGTCTGCGCCGAAGCCATGACGCTGGATTTCCTTGCGCAATGGGTACCCGCCGGCAAGTCACCGATGTGCGGAAATTCGATTTGCCAGGACCGCCGTTTCCTGCACCGGCTGATGCCGCGCCTCGAACGCTACTTCCATTACCGCCATATCGACGTTTCGACGATCAAGGAACTTGCGCGTCGATGGGCGCCGGAAGTGTGCAAGGGTTTCGCCAAGGAGTCCGCGCACACTGCACTGAGCGACGTGCGCGATTCGATTGCAGAGCTGTGCTATTTCAGACCGTTTCTCGGGCGGATATCGGGTTTGGAACGAGGCTTTTGTCGAACCGAATAATTGCTTGCAAATGATTTTCCGCAAAAGTTCCATTTTTTTTCTCAAATTGCCACAATCTCATGGGATGTGGTTGTGAGCAGTTTGCGATTGGCTGCAAGTTTTCTAGTTGCGATTTTAGTGATCTCGTGCGCTCAAAGAAGTAGTCCCGTATTGCTCAGCAAGCCGTTCGCTCTCTGCGCAGACAAGCTAGAAAACGTTAGCTATCAAATAGAAAGCGGGATTGACGCGCAACGTGGCTTTGTTCGAGAGGGAGAAACTACAATCGCAATAGATATTGGGTTGTATCCAGATATTCCATTAACGTTGCGAGAGAATGTAAGATCACAACCATCAAAATTTTCGTTCTACCGTAATGTTTCCAGAACAGCCGGGGCGGAGCTAAGGCTTTATACCTACAAGCAATTCAACGAATATGTTTTTGTGCAATTCATGCTTGATCGCGATAACACGAAACAAATTGCGCTTATAGATAAATTGGGTAAGGCGTTACATTATTGTCAATAATAATACAGAACGTGGCGGTTCCAAGGTACGCGTGCAACATAACTACTGAATAAGTTCGGCGCTTATCTGGGTACGTCGCAGATGCTCGTTGTAAATCTGATGTAGGGTCTGGAAACGATGTAGCACTCGCCAGAAGAATCGCACACCTCAACGCTGGCAACGATCCGTTGCAGTGACTGGCCTGATCGGTCGCTTCTCCAGAACCACCAGCGCAATTCCACCGAGTATCGCGATCGAGGTGAAGACAAGTCGCATGGATATCGACTCATCGAGAAAAATGATGCCACCGAGCGCGGCGATGACCGGTACACTGAATTGCACAGTCGCAGCGTGGGTCGCTTGCAAGCCCGGCAGCGCGGTGTACCAGATTGCATAACCGATTCCGGACGCCAAGACGCCCGACGCAATCGCGCACAGCACTCCGGCGTTGTCGATCGATATGCCTCTCAACATGCACAGACTCAGCACCACGGCGATCGGAGCGGCGCGCAGAAAATTTCCTGCCGTGACCTTCAATGGATCGCCGGCACGTTTTCCGCGCAGGGAATAGATACCCCAGGCAACCCCGGCTGCGATCATCAGGAGCGAGCCGAACAGCGGCGGCGCCGTCAAACCCGGCAGGAGCAGACCGACCAGACCGGCGAATGCCAGCAACAGACCGGCTTGCTGCAGACCACGCAAACGTTCGCCTGACCACATTCCGTAACCAATCATCGTCGCCTGCGCCGCGCCGACCAGCAGCAGCGCGCCGGTTGCGGCGTGCA
>JBDTOS010000172.1:0-6193 GCA_039933095.1 Dokdonella sp. | reverse complement strand
AGCTCAAGCCGGGTCAGAACTTTTTCGTGACCGACACCGCGGCGCGGGTCCTGATTGACGATCTCGACCAACTCGGAGATCGTGTGCCTGCCATCGCCGATGACATGTCCCGGCGTGCGTTTGGTTGCGGCAACCAGCTCGCCATTGACGACCAGCAGGCGATGATCGGCACCTTCGAGGTAGGTCTCCACGATGACCGAGCGCGAATGCTCCTGTGCCGCGACAAAACCGGCGACGACTTCGTCTTCTGTTTTCAGGCCAATTGAAATACCCCGACCATGATTACCGTTGTAGGGTTTGGTGACGACCGGAAAGCCGAGCTTGTTGGCCGCGCGACGAGCAGCAGATTCGGTTTGAACGAGTTCCTGATGCGGCACCGGCAGGCCAAGACCGGCGAGTATCTTATTGGTTTCTTCCTTGTCGCTGGCAAGCTCGACTGCGATATGCGGCGTGCGCCCGGTGATCGTGGCCTGGATGCGCTGCTGGAAACGCCCGTGACCGAGCTGGACCAGCGACTGGTTGTTCAAGCGCAGCCAGGGAATGTTGCGTTCCTCTGCCGCGCGTACCAGCGATGAAGTGGACGGACCGAGAGCGCGCTTCTGCGCGTAGCGAATGAATTCATCGCGCGCCTCCGACCATTCCCAGTCGTCCGGGACGCTGCCTTTCGGACGGATATCCTCCGGCAGCAGCGAAGACAGCAGGCGCAAGGCAAGCTCGCCGGCTGCAATGCCTTCTTCCTTCTGCGCATATTCGTAGACGACCGTGTAGACGCCGGGTTTGTCCGCACTGCGTGTCTTGCCAAACGTTACCGCCTCACCGGCGACGTTCTGCAATTCAATCGCAACATGTTCGAGCACATGACCGAGCCAGGTTCCCTCGTCCTCGCGCATGCGGCGGACGAAGCCGCCCGGCTCGCGATACGAGCATCCGTGTTCGGCCAGTCCCGGCAATGCCGCAATCAGTCCGTCAATGAATGGCGCGCCGAGCCGCGCGGTGGGCCACGCTTCCAGCTCGGCGAGATCGAGTTCAAGCCGGATGACCGGAAAGTGGGCATACAACGACGGGCCGACGTAGACGGAACGTTCCAGAATTCGCATTCGTTTCCCCCAAGCCTTGCGGCTTGTCCAATGAGTTTGGTCTAGTGTGTTTTCTTGGGCGGCGACAGTGTGCCCGCCGAGGCCTTGCGCGTGTGCAGGTTGAACGTGGCGCCGGCAACAAGGATATGAATCGTCAGCCCGAGCAAGCACACCGGCTGATTCTCCTCGGCCTGCGCCATGGATGAAAACTGCATGTCCGCGGCATCGACCACGGTCACCGCACCGCTTCCTTCGACTTCGAGCGTATTGTCGGGCCTGATGAAGGCTGCCGTGTCTTCATCAAGACCAATCCCGATTGCGAACGGATTGTAGGCAAGCGCGGCGAGCAGGCGACCGAGCCGGTCGCGATGGCGAAAATGCTGGTCGATTACGAAGCGATTGGTGAGACCCAGCCCTGGCGCGAGGCGCACGCTGCCGGCGGTCGGCGACGCACCTTCACTGCCGAACGCGATCATGTGTTCACTGAGAATACCGGCACCGGCGCTGGTGCCGCCAACATGTACTCCATGCGCATTGCGCAAGCGGATCAGCTTCGCGACCGGCGTTCCGCCGAGCATCGTTGACAGGCGCAACTGATTGCCACCGGTGAAGAAGATACCGCTGGCCTGCTCGATGCGGTTCATGCGATTTTGCTCATGCGCATCGCGACGGGTATCGAAATCGAGCACGCTGACGCGGCGAGCGCCGAGTTCGCCGAACAACTGCTCATAGCGATCGCCAGTATCGCTCAGCTGGCTCGCCGTCGGGATGACCACGATATCGGCCTTGTCTCCGCCACACAGCGTGACGAAGCGCTGCAAGATGCGCGCGTCGTTTTCCTTGTTTTCGGCTCCGCCGATCGGAACGATCCAGCCGCGCTCTTCGTTGTCAGGCGTTCTGCTCGGACTCATCTACTCGGACTCATGCAACGCGCTCCTCAGCCCTGCGGACCGCAATCGGTCCGCCACCCAATATCTACACGCTCACAGCGCAAGCCGCAATGTCTGTGCGGTCAGTCGCTGGCAAACGCTCAGGCAAACGGGTCGCGCAAGACAATCGTATCGTCACGATCGGCACCGGTTGCGACCAGAGCAAGATGGCAACCGGACAATTCCTCGACCGCACGCAAATACGCACGCGCAGCGGCCGGCAGCTTGTTCCACTCGCGCACACCCGATGTCGGCTGATCCCAACCGGGGAATTCCAGATACACCGGTTTGCATTCGGCCCACCCATCGGCATCGAGCGGCGCGAGCTCACGACGCTTGCCGCGATATTCGTAGGCGATGCTGAGTTTGATTGTCGGCATCCCGTCAAGCACATCGAGCTTGGTGATCGCCAGTCCATTGATCGCGTTGATCTGCACTGCCCGCTTCAGCGCGACCAGATCGATCCAGCCACAGCGACGCGGACGCCCCGTGCTCGCGCCAAACTCGTTACCGTTCATGCGCAGCAACTCGCCGGTGGCGTCGTCGAGTTCGGTCGGGAAAGGTCCGCCGCCAACGCGCGTTGCATAGGCCTTGCAGATGCCGAGCACGTAGTCGATATCGCAGGCGCCGACGCCGGTGCCGGCCAGTGCGCCGCCGATGGTCGTGTTCGACGAGGTCACATACGGATAGGTGCCGTGATCGATATCGAGCAGTGCACCTTGCGCGCCTTCGTACAGGATCCGTTCGCCTGCGCGACGCAAGTCGTATAACAACGTGCTGACATCGTCGATCATCGGACGCACGTATTCAGCGAACGCCAACGCATCGTCGAGGATCTGCTGATAGTCGACCGGATCGGCCTTGAGCCACTTCGTCAGCACGAAGTTGTGGTAGTCAATCGCGCTGCGCAGTTTCTCGGGCAGCTCGTGCGGATACATCAGATCGGCGACCCGGACACTGCGGCGCGCGACTTTGTCCTCGTACGCCGGACCGATACCGCGACCGGTCGTTCCGACTGCTTTCGCTCCCGACGCGCGCTCGCGCGCCTGATCGACGGCGATGTGATACGGCATGATCAGCGGCGTCGCCGGGGAAATTTTCAGGCGCGAACGCACCTCGACGCCATTCGATTCCAGCTCGGCAATTTCCGATTGCAATGCTGCGGGCGACAGCACCACGCCATTGCCAATCAGGCACAGCGCGCCCTCGCGCAGGATGCCCGAGGGAATCAGATGCAGCACGGTCTTCTTGCCGCCGATAACCAGCGTATGGCCAGCGTTGTGACCGCCCTGGAAGCGCACGACCGCGCCGACCCGCTCGGTCAACAGGTCGACGATCTTGCCTTTGCCCTCGTCGCCCCATTGGGCGCCAAGAATGACTACCGATTTACCCATGGACCTCTCACTCCGATCTTGCGTCTCGTTATGGGGTGTCCCCAAAAACCTATTTGCTTTCCTGCAGGTAATGCAAGAATTCGCTCTTCGAGTCGAGCATCAACACGCCGTTGGGTTTCGCAAGCGAATCGCGATACGACTCCAGACTGCGATAAAACGCATAGAACTCCGGGTTCTTTCCATATGCAGCAGCATAGGTTTCCGACGCCTTGGCATCGCCTTCGCCGCGGGTCTTTTGTGCGTCGCGATACGCTTCGGCCTTGACCACGATAGCTTGACGCTCGGCGTCGGCGCGAATCGTTTTCGCCGTTTCCGAGCCTTCAGCGCGTAGCTTGTTGGCAACTTTCAGGCGCTCCGAACGCATGCGCTCGTAGACCGAGCCGAGAACCGTGCCATCTTCGGGCAGGTCAATGCGCTTGATGCGCAAATCGACCACCTGGATGCCAAGTCCGGTCGTGGCCCGATTCGCCTCGGTCACCAGCGCCTCGGTCAGATCAGTCCGGCCGCCCGAGACGAGTTCTCGCAGGATGCGTGTATTGACTGCGGTGCGCAGACCTTCCTTGACGATCGGTCCAATCCGTTGCTGGGCGCGGGTTTCATCGCCGGCCACCGAGGTGTAGTACTTCTCGGCATCAACAACACGCCACTTGACGAAGAAATCGATGTTGACGTCTTTCTTCTCGGCGGTCAGATACCGCTCCGGTGCGGAATCGAGAGTAAGCACGCGCGTGTCGAAACGCTGTACCTGTTGCAGGACGGGCAACTTCAAATGGATTCCCGGTTTGTAATCCGTCTGCACGATGCGACCGAATTGCAAAACGATGGCGGTCTGCCCTTCACTTACGATAAACACGCTGTTTGCGCCGATCACCATCAGGATGACGATCAACGCGATGCTGAAGAAACGCATTAGTGGTCTCCCTTGCTGGCGTCGGCCGCAACGGCAGCGGCTGCCGCTGCTGGCGTTGTTTTCTCGTCGCCGGTGATCGGCACATAGAGAATATTCTTGCCCGAAGTCGAGTCGATGACCTTCGGCATGCTCGACACCACTTGCTGCATGGTTTCGAGGTACAGGCGTTTGCGCGTCACTTCCGGTGCGGCGCGGTATTGCGCCTCGATCAGATTGAAGCGGTCGGCATCACCGAGCGCGCGTTCAGTCTTCTCGCTCTTGTAACCCTCCGCTTCGGCGCGAATGCGCGCCGCATCACCGCGCGCTTCCGGCACCAGCTGGCTGGCATCGGCCTTGGCCAATTCCTCCAGTCGCTGTTTGTCCTGCAAGGCACGGTTAGCGTCGTCGAAGGCATCCTTCACTTCCTGCGGCGGGCGTACATTCTGGAAATTCAATTCGGTGATGACCAGTCCGGTTCCATATTGATCGAGTGTCGCCTGCAGCAGTTTCTTCGCTGTAACGATCAGCTCGGTACGCTGGCCGGACAGAATCGTATCCATCGAACTGGCACCGATCACGGTGCGTACCGCGCTTTCGGCGGCCTGCGCCAGCGTCTCGTCGGGCCCGCGCACGCCGAACAGGAATTTTTCCGGATCGCCGATTTGATATTGCACGTTGAAATCAACCTGCACGATGTTCTCGTCCTGGGTCAGCATGCGTACCTGGTCGGAAACCGAGCTGATTTGCTTGGCGTTGACCTTGAACACCGATTCGATCGGGCGCGGCCATTTGAGATTGATGCCCGGTGGCATCAGCCGCGAAAACTGACCGAAGCGCAACACGACACCAGACTGACTTGCATCGATGCGCGCCCAGGAATCGAGCGCGACCCAGGCGATCAAGAGACCAATGATTGCCATCCCCAATCCACCGCCACCGCCACCGGTCAGGCGATTGAAAAACGCGCGGATCCGTTTGATCAGATCATCCATATCGGGCGGTTTCCTGCTGCCACCGCTGCCTCGGTTGTTGCCGCCGCTGTCCCGCCAGGGATCGCGCTGTTTGCCGCTTCCAGGTTCATTCCAAGCCATAACCAGTTCCTCGAGGTGAAATCTGCGGGCGGATCGCCATGTATCCGGCGAAAACCCATCCGCCAGTGCAGATATCGGGGGTATTGACGATTCCCGCGTTGACTATGCTGCAGGATGTGAAAAGTTGAAGGTCGTGAAAAGTGGATGGCGCAATTCGCCAGTTCAATTTGCCGGCTTCAATGCGCGCTGATGTGTTGATTGTAGGTAGGGGCACCGGCAGGGGCAAGCAAACTGCTGCGCAGACGCTCACCGTCACCGTCGCCGAGTCCATACAGGGGTTCGATCAAGGCGCGCGGTGCATCGATCTCCAACTCCCAGCCCGCCTCGCCTTGGCGTTCGCCTGCGACCAGGCCGAGCTCGTGCAGACGCGCGCGCAATCGCCCTGATGCGACCGGCAGATGGATTACGGTATGAATTCTCTCCGCGCTGAGTCGGTGCCCCATCGCTTCGCGCAGGCCATCGATACCCAGATTTTTCAGCGCCGATACCCACACGCGTGACACCACGCCGGCGGCTGCTTCATCGAGTCGTGGAGCAAGGTCTTCAAGCCGATCAATCTTGTTGAACACCATCAGCTGGGGCACCGCTTCGGCCCCGATCTCGGCGAGCACGCTTTCCACATCGTTGATATGCCGATCGCGGTCGGGATCGGATGCATCGACGACATGCAGCAGCAGATCGGCATCACGCGCTTCGGCCAGTGTCGCGCGAAACGCCGCGACCAGATCATGCGGCAGGTCGCGAATGAAACCGACCGTGTCGGCCAGCACGATCGGCCCGCAGGCGAGTCCGTTGATGCGACGCAAGGTTGGAT
>JBDTOS010000171.1:0-6203 GCA_039933095.1 Dokdonella sp. | reverse complement strand
GATCGGTGCCTACGCGTTGACCGAACCGCAGTCGGGGTCAGATGCATCGGCCATGCATACGCGCGCAGCAAAAGACGCCAACGGCGACTGGGTCATCAACGGCAAGAAGAGCTGGATCACGTCGGGGCCGGTTGCCAAGTACATCGTGCTGTTCGCAATCACGAGTCCGGGCAAGGGCGCGAAAGGGATTTCCGGATTCATCATCGATACCAGCCGGCCCGGTTTTCACGCCGGCAAGACCGAGCCGAAACTCGGCATCCGCGCGTCGGCGACCTGCGAGATCGAGTTTGCCGATTATGTGTGCCCGGCAGCCGATATGCTCGGAGCCGAAGGCAAGGGGTTCGGCATCGCGATGGGCGTGCTCGATGCCGGCCGCATCGGCATTGCCTCGCAGGCGGTCGGTCTCGCCCGCGCCGCGTATGAGGCAAGCGTCGCCTACGCGAAGGAACGCAAGGCGTTTGGCCATCCGATCGGTACGTTCCAGATGATTCAATCCAAGATCGCCGACATGAAATGCAAGCTCGACGCGGCGACGCTGCTGACTCTGCGCGCGGCGTTTGCCAAGGGCGAGGCCGAGAAAAATGGCGGTCGCTTCAGCACTGAGGCAGCCGTCGCAAAACTGTTCGCGTCGGAAGCGGCGATGTGGATCACCCATCAGGCCGTGCAGATTCACGGCGGCATGGGCTATTCGAAGGAAATGCCGCTGGAGCGTTATTTCCGCGATGCCAAGATCACCGAAATCTACGAAGGCACCAGCGAAATCCAGCGCCTCGTGATTGCCCGTAATGAAACCGGCTTGCGCTGACGTTACCCTTTATTGATACCAGCTTAGGTCGCCAGCCTTTGCCGCTGTTCAGCGCCGACTGACGCGCACCTCACCAAGATTTTCAACCCAACAATCGTTTGCGGATTCGTACCCATGAATGCCACCACTACCGCTCCCAAGAATGCATGCAGCGACGCGGTCCTCGTGCAACTGAGCGGCCAGCTCAGCGCTTCCCGGCTGCGCGATGCGCAAGCTTTCGTCGGTCGCTTTTTCACGCGTTTGCCGGAAGAAGACCTGGCCGCGCACGGTGCCGCGAACTGGAGCAAGGTCATTGTCGACATGCTCGAGTTCATCCGCGAACGTCGACCGGGTGTCGCCAAGGTACGTGTGTTCAATCCGCACGATGACGATCACGGTTATTCCAGCACGCACACGGTCATCGAGATCGTCACCGACGACATGCCGTTCCTGGTCGATTCGACCAGCATGGCGGTTGCCCAGGCTGAACTGCATACGCATGTCCTGATCCATCCGGTCTATCGCATCGATCGCGATCCCGGCGGTCATGTGCTTAGTATCGGTACCGAGGAAACCGACAAGGGACGAACCGAATCGATCATGTATCTTGAAGTCGATCGGCTTGCCGAGGCAGACGAACTCGAAGCCCTGCGCCTGTCGCTTGTTGCCGCGATCGAGGATGTGCGCCTGTCGGTGGCAGACTGGAAGACGATGCGCGACAAGATGCTCGAAGCGGCGGACGATTTGCCGAATCGCGACATTCCCGGCAGCGCCGACGCAGTCGCCGAAGCGCAGGCATTCCTGCGTTGGGCCGCAGACGATCACTTCACGTTTCTCGGGTTTCGCGAATACAAGGTCGCCACAGTCGCCGGTGAAGAGGTTCTGCTTGCGGTCGACGATTCCGGCCTGGGCATCCTGCATGGTTCGGAGCGTTCGCTCGCACCCCGTTCGTTGAAGACCCTGGTCGCACACGATCTCAAGCAGACCGATGCGATCATCGTGACCAAGACCAATGCGCGCTCGCGCGTGCATCGGCCTGGTTACATGGATTACATCGGCATCCTCAAGTTCGACAAGCACGGTACGCCGATCGCTGAGCAGCGTTTCCTCGGTTTGTTCACCTCGTCGGCCTACGCACGCCGACCGCAGGATGTGCCCCTGATCCGGCAGAAGTGCGAAGCCGTCTCGAAGCGCTCAGGCCTGCGCGCCGATGCGCATTCGGGCAAGGCGCTGCGCCATATTCTCGAAGTGCTGCCGCGCGACGAGTTGTTTCAGTGTTCGGAAGACGAATTGTTCGAGACGGCGACCGGCGTGCTCGGCTTGCAGGAGCGCGCGCGCAACCGCGTGTTCATCCGCCGCGATCGCTATGGCCGGTTCTTCTCGTGTCTTGTCTATCTGCCGCGCGATCGCTGGAACACGACCGTGCGCGAGCGCATCGAGAGCACGTTGAAGGACGCCTTGCATGGTGAGCGCCTCGACTCAACGATCCTGGTCGGCGAATCGCCGCTGGCACGTCTGCATCTGATGATCCGCCCGAAGCCCGGCGATCAACCGGCGTACGACATCGCTGCGCTCGAAGCCGAGATCAACCAGATCGTGCGCAACTGGCATGACGAATTGCGCGAAATTCTCGTGCAGAAACACGGCGAAGAAAAAGGCAGCAAACTGGCGACGCGCTACGGCAAGACACTGCCGGCCGGCTATATCGAGGAAGTCACCCCGCAAATTGCCGCGAACGATGTCGAGCTTGCTGCGAGCCTTGGCTCGATCGACGACATTCGCCTCACCCTTTATCGTTCGTTGCGGCATCCTGACAAGTTGCACTTCAAGGTATTTCGCCTCGGCGGCGATATCGCTCTGTCCGAAGTCATTCCACTGCTCGAAGACCTCGGCGTGAAGGTACTGACCGAGCACCTGTACGAACTCAAGGTGCAAGGCAGTCCGGTGTACATCCAGGACATCGCCGTGAAGTCGGCGCAGCGCTGCGCGTTCGATATCGAGCAGATACGCGGTGCGTTCGAGACCGCGTTCGAACGCGTCTGGCGCGGCGATGCCGAGAACGACGGTTTCAACAAATTGATCCTCGGCGCGCGGCTCGATTGGCGTCAGGTCAGCGTGCTGCGCGGCTACTGCAAGTACCTGTTGCAGACCGGCGTGCTGTTCTCGCAAAGCTACATGGAGCAGACCCTCAACAATTATCCGGCGATCACTGGATTGCTGATCGAGTTGTTCGAGGCCAAGTTCGATCCGCATCGCCAGGACATCGATGCGGAGGCCTGCACGGCTGCGCAGACCCGTTTGCGCGGTGAACTCGAAACCCTGATCAGCGCCGATGTGCGCGCCGACAATCCCGGTCTGATCGATTCCGTCGTCGCGGTGCGCGAACAGCCGCGCGGGAAGCAGATCGACGCCATCATCGCCGCGATCCGCATCCTGTTGGAGAAGGTCGAGAGCCTCGACGAAGACCGCATTCTGCGCAGCTTCCTTGCCGTACTCCGCGCGACGCTGCGCACCAACTACTACCAGCTTCCCGGCGGCCATCACCACGATTACATCAGCTTCAAGTTCGATCCGATGCTGCTCGCCGATCTGCCGAAACCGAGGCCCTATCGCGAGATATGGGTCTACGGACCACGCGTTGAGGGCGTGCACCTGCGTTTCGGGCCGGTCGCACGCGGTGGTCTGCGCTGGTCCGATCGGCGCGAGGATTTCCGCACCGAAGTGCTCGGCCTAGTCAAGGCGCAGATGGTCAAGAACACGGTCATCGTGCCAGTCGGCTCGAAGGGTGGATTCTTCGTCAAGCGACCGCCGGTCAACGGCGACCGCGACGCGGTGTTGGCCGAAGGTGTGGCGTGCTATCGCATGTTCATCAACGGCATGCTCGATATCACCGACAACATCGTCGATGGCGAGATCACGCATCCGGAAAATGTCGTCCGCCACGACGCCGAGGACCCGTATCTGGTTGTCGCTGCCGACAAGGGCACGGCGACGTTCTCGGACATTGCCAATGCGGTTGCCGCCGAGCACGGCTTCTGGCTCGGCGATGCATTCGCCTCGGGTGGTTCGGTCGGCTACGACCACAAGGGTATGGGCATCACCGCCAAGGGCGCGTGGGAATCGGTCAAGCGCCATTTCCGTGCACTTGGTCGTGATTGCCAGAGTGAGGACTTCACCTGTGTTGGCGTCGGCGACATGTCCGGAGACGTGTTCGGCAACGGCATGTTGTTGTCGCGACATACCCGACTGCTCGCCGCCTTCGATCATCGCCACATCTTCATCGATCCGAATCCCGATTCGGCGGCTTCGTTTGTCGAGCGCGAACGCATGTTCAAGCTGCCGCGCTCGTCGTGGGCCGACTACAACACCGCGCTGATTTCGGCTGGCGGCGGCGTGTTTCCGCGCTCGGCGAAAACCATTGCGGTGTCATCGCAAGCAGCTCAGGCGTTGGGCATCGGTGAGATCACCGACGCATCGAGCGAGCCGGCGGCACCGATCCAGATGACGCCGAACGAACTCATGAGTGCGATCCTCAAAGCACCCGTCGATCTGCTCTGGAACGGCGGCATCGGCACCTACGTCAAGGCAGCGAGCGAAACCAATACCGATGCCGGCGATCGCGCCAACAATGCACTGCGCATCAATGGCCAGGATCTGCGCTGTCGCGTAATCGGCGAGGGCGGCAATCTCGGCATGACCCAGCGCGGGCGCATCGAAGCGGCGCTGAATGGCGTGTTGCTCAATACCGATTTCATCGACAACTCGGCTGGCGTCGATACATCGGATCACGAGGTCAACATCAAGATACTGCTCAACGACGCGGTCAAACGCGGCGAGCTGACCTATGACGGTCGCAACGAGTTGCTGCGCTCGATGACCGACGAAGTCGAAGAACTCGTGCTGTTCGACAACACGCGCCAGAACGACGCGATCAGCCTGATGGAACGCATGTCGGTTGCGCGCCTCGGCTCCAAGCAGCATTTCATCCGCACTCTTGAAGCGCAGGGTTTGCTCGATCGTCAGATCGAATTCCTGCCGAGCGATACCGAATTCGCCGAGCGCAAATTGCGCAAGCTCGGCCTGACCCGTCCAGAGCTGTCGATCCTGCTGTCGTACGCGAAGATCGTCATCTTCCAGCAGTTGCTCGATTCCGATGTCCCGGAGGATCCGTATCTTTCGACCGAACTGCGGCGCTACTTCCCGGAACGCTTGCGCGAAACCTATGCCGAGCACATGGAGCGGCACCGTCTGAAGCGCGAAATCATCGCCACGGCGGTGACCAATTCGATGGTCAATCGGATGGGTGCGACGTTCATGCTGCGCATGCAGGAAGACACTGGCCAGCCACCGGCCGCCGTCGCCAAGGCGTTCAACATCGCGCGCGAAGTGCTTGATGCACGTTCGATGTGGAGCGAGATCGAATCGCTCGACAGCAGTGTCGATGGCAATGCGCAGATCGATGCGGCCCTGGTGATCTGGCAACTGCTGCGCAACATGACCCGCTGGTTGCTCAACCATCCGCATGACGTGCAGGACATCGCTGCGGCGGTTGCGCGCTACCAGCCGGGCATGAGCGAGGTTAAGGCAAAATTGGGTAGCGTCGCTTCCGCAGGCGAACGCTCGGTGATTGCCACCGAGACTGCGCAATGGCTCGACCGCGGTTTCCCGCCAAATTTTGCCGCGCAGCTGGCCGGCCTGCCGTTCCTCGCGGCCGCCTTGGACATTGTGCGCAGCGCTGCCGACAGCGACTTGAAGATTACCGATGTCGCAGCCGTCTATTACGAACTCGGCGACGCGATGCATCTGCAGTGGCTGATGCAGCACATCGAGGAATTGCCGGTCGAGACGCGCTGGCACGCGCACGCACGCGGCGCGTTGCGTGATGAATTGAGTGTGCAACACCGCTCGCTTGCCGCGCAGGTACTTCGCGCGCACAGCAACGGCAGTGGTCAGGAGCGCGTCGCTGCTTGGCTGCAACGCGACGAGCCCACGTTGAAATACACGCTCGGCATGTTCGAGGAGATGCGCAATCAGGCAGTCATCGACTATCCGATCGTCTCGGTCGCCGTGCGTCGGATCGCTCAACTCGTGCAAGCCGAAGAGAACGCGGCGTGACAAAGGCGGTCGCGACGTGACCGGCAAGATCGCATTCGTCGCGAGTCCGACTGCCGAAGCGCAAGCCGCGCTGGCAGCGCTGACTGCACGTCACCGCGACAGTCCGCTCGATCAGGCCGAAGTCATCGTCGCGCTCGGTGGCGACGGCTTCATGTTGCGCACCCTGCATCGGCACATTCCGCATGGCCTGCCGGTGTACGGCATGAAGCTTGGCACGGTCGGTTTTCTGATGAATCAATATTCGGCGGACGATTTGCCAGATCGCCTCGCACGTGCACAGCCGACATCGCTGCGACCCTTGCTG
>JBDTOS010000170.1:0-6214 GCA_039933095.1 Dokdonella sp. | reverse complement strand
GACGATCGTTGACGATGACCGACGGCACCGAATTGATGCCGCGTTCGACGTAGAAACGCTCTTGTGCGCGGACTTCTTTCGCGAATTCATCCGAGCCGAGAACCGCGTGTGCGCGCTCCGCATCGAGGCCAACTTCGACCGCAAGACGCTCCAGAGTTTCGGACGACGAAACATCATCGCCGTCGGTAAAGTACGCGCGCAACAACGCCTGCTTGAGCGCAAGTTCCTTGCCCGCGCCTTCGATGGCTGCCCAATGCAGCAAGCGATGCGCATCGAACGTGTTGTAGACGCGCTCGCGCGTGTTGAATGTGAATCCGAGCGCCGCGCCGCGTGCGCGAATCGCTTCGCGATTTTTCGCGAGCTGCTCCGGCGTCGAACCGTATTTCGCGACCAGGTGCTCGGTCGCGTCTTCGCCTTCCGGCGGCATCTGCGGATTCAGTTCAAACGGCTGGAAATGCAGGTCGACTTCGACCGAATCGCCCAGTTTTCCGATTGCTTCCCGTAGCGAATACAAACCCACCGCGCACCACGGACAGGCGACATCGGAAACAAAATCGATATGCAGCTTCGCGGATTGAGTGAGTTGCGACATGGAAACAACGAGCCAGGGTTGGATTCCACAAGTTGGTGGTCTCTTGCCGCAGTTTCAACTCGCCGACTTCGCCCACGAATCGCGCAGCGTTACCGTGCGGTTGAAGACTGGCCTGTCGTTGCCGTGATCGTGGCGATCCGCAACGAAGAATCCAAGCCGCTCGAACTGCACAGCTTGCTCGGGTACGAACTCGCCGAGCGACGGCTCCAGCCACGCCTGCACGATGCGTTTGGATTGCGGATTCAGATGCTCGGCGTAGGTCTTGCCGTCGCTGTCGTCATCCGGGTCCGCCACATTGAACAGGCGATCGTACAGACGCACTTCGGTCTTGATCGCATAGCGTGCGCTGACCCAATGGATCGTGCCCTTGACCTTGCGATTGGCGCCGCTCATGCCATGGCGGGTTTCCGGATCGAGCGTGCAGCGCACTTCGGAAATACTCCCGTCCGCATCCTTGATGACTTCGTCGCAGCGGACGATGCCGACACCGCGCAGGCGCACTTCACCACCCGGAATCAGCCGATGAAAACCTTTCGGCGGCACTTCGGCAAAATCGTCGTGTTCGATCCACAACTCGCGCGAGAACGGCACCTGACGCGTGCCGAACGCTTCGTCCTTGGGATGATTCGGAAACAATAGGGATTCATCATGATCAGGCGGCAGATTGGTCAGCACCAGCTTGAGCGGGTCGAGCACGGCCATACGGCGCGGCGCGCTCGCGTCGAGTACCTCGCGCACACAGGCCTCGAGCACGCTGAATTCGATCACCGAGTTTTGTTTGGTCACGCCGGCGCGTTCCCAGAAGTGGCGAATCGCAGTCGGTGGAAAACCGCGTCTGCGCGCCCCGATCAGGGTCGGCATGCGCGGATCGTCCCAACCATCGACCAGTTTGTCGCGCACCAGCTCCAGCAGCTTGCGCTTGCTCATCACGGTGAAATCGAGGTTGCCGCGCGCAAATTCGATCTGCTGCGGGCGACTCGTCGCACACGGGAAATCGCGGGCGCGCAGTGGTTCCAGCAAGTTCTGCGAATTCCTCAGATCAAGCCGATCGAGAAACCAGTCGTACAGCGGGCGGTGATCCTCGAATTCGAGCGTGCACAGCGAATGGGTGATGCCTTCGACCGCATCGGAAATGCAGTGCGCGTAGTCGTACAGCGGATAAATCGGCCAGGCGTCGCCGGTGTTCTGATGGATGACGTTGCGAATCCGATAAATGGTCGGATCGCGCAGGTTGATATTGCCGGATGCCATGTCGATCTTCGCGCGTAGCGTGCGCGCGCCGTCGGCGAACTCACCGGCACGCATGCGTTGAAACAGATCGAGATTCTCGTCGACATTTCGGTCGCGAAACGGCGAGTTGCGGCCCGGCTCGGTCAGCGTGCCGCGATACTCGCGAACTTCATCAGCGGACAGATCGCAGACGAACGCGTGACCCTCGACAATGAGTTTCTGCGCGCAGCGATAGAACACTTCGAAGTAGTCGGACGCGTGGTACTGCGCATCCCATTCAAAGCCGAGCCAATGCACATCGGCGATGATCGCATCGACGAACTCGCGCTCTTCCTTGCTCGGATTGGTGTCGTCGAAACGCAGATGGCAGGCGCCCGAAAATTCGTCGGCAAGTCCGAAGTTGAGGCAAATACTCTTGGCGTGACCGAGATGTAGGTAGCCGTTCGGCTCCGGTGGAAAACGCGTGACGACCTTGCCGCCATGTTTGCCGGCAGCGCGGTCGTCGAGCACGATCTGGCGGATGAAATGATTGGGCGTGCTGATTTCGCTCATGCGGATTGCCGCGGCGGGCGCGGCGCTGTCGGGAGTCAGGGGCGCGCAGTTTAGCAGGCGGTTGCCGGCACCAAGTCCGGCACCAGGTGCTAGCGGCGCAGTGTGGCGCTGGGACGCGCACCCTGATGAATCACTTTCGCTGTATGCGCGCGCCGCTGTGACTAGCTACTGCCGTCGGCCGCTGCTGCTCGCTCCGGCAGTTCCGTCTCCAACCCGGGATGCGCGCTGCGGCGATGGCCGAGGCGGAGCGCCGGTCGTTCGATCAACCAATATGAGAGGTGCGCGACGATCAAGGTCGCCGGCAGCACCAGCGCGAGCAGCAACCAGAATCTCCCGACCGCACTGAGCGATGCTGGCAGGTGCGGCAGAATCCACAGCAGGATCGGCATATGCCACAGATACACACCGAAACTCGTCGCGCCGAGGTAACGCAGCGGGCGATTGTCGAACAACCAGCGACTCGGTTTCGCGTCCCACGCGGCAGCCAGCAGGATCGGCACCAGGCAGGCGCTCGCCAACGCGTGCCAGATGTACAGTAGCGGATGGCCATCCCAGTACACGTTGGCGATCAATGCCAGCGCCACGCCGAGCAGAACAAATCCGATCGTTCCGCCCCAGAACCAGAAAGCCGTATGCGACGGTCGCCAGCCACGCACACGCGCAGCGATGTATGCACTGCCGGCAAGCATGCCGATGACGAATTGATCGATTCGCCCGGGCAGGCGCTCGATCTCGATGACCCGGACCGGAATCGGCGCACTCAGCGAATTGGCCAAGGCCAGCATCCGCCAGCCAATCGCAACGGCAATGGCAGCAACCAGCAGCCACGGCCAGCGTCGGCGATCGAGCAGCGGTGCCAGAAACGGCAGGATCAGGTAGAACCCGAATTCAATCGGCAGGGTGAACCACACGCCAACCAGCGGCGCCACCCAGTCGCGACCGACATTGAACCAGAGGAACAGATGCGCGATGAACTCACCCAATGAAAGCGTACGGTCATGGGTAATCACGACCGCGATCAGCAGCAGGATCGCCAGTTGGGTCAGATAGGCCGGATAAATGCGCAATACGCGCTTCCACAAGTAGCGCCCGGTATCGGGTCGCGGCGCGAGGCCGCTGCGCCATTGCGCGTAGGGCAGGGTCAGCAGGAATGCCGACAGACAGAAAAACAGATCGACACCGGCCCAGCCCAGCGACAGAAATCCATCGATCCCGGTCCATGCCGATTCGCCGACGCGCAGCAGCGGCGAGCCCGCCAGAGCCCAGACATGGAACAACAATACCCACAGCGCGGCGAAACCGCGCAGGCCGGTCAGTGCCGGTAGCTCGGAGAGATGTTTCTGCATTGGAACCTGCGCGAACGGGAGCGCAGTGTAACGTCGTCGCGTGGGTCGACGCGCACCTGCTGCTGCGATGAACTAGCCGAACAACATCCGCATCGCCATTTTTTCATTGCGCACGCGCAAGCGGATCGGGCCGCGCGTTTGCGAGAAATCTACGCGCCGCTCTTCCTGTAGCGCGTCGAGAATGCCGGCATCGACGAGTGCGCTGATCACAGTGCGCACCAGACGCATGACGTCACGCCAATCGCAGCCCTGGCGCTGGGCAAATTGCTGCGCGGCATCACTGGCGCAGATCGAAAAGCCTGGCGTGCGATTGCGCAACAGTTCGGCTACGCACTGGAGGATTCGTTGAGTCAGTGAGTCGTCAGGCAAATGGGACACGCGCAACCCCGGTGTTTGCGACGCATTCGGTCGATGCTCTGACGGTAGCCTGACGCTTGTTAATCGATTCTGTCCCGAGCGAAGAGGATGGCCACATCATGCCCGGATTAGCCCCAGCGATCCCGCCGCATTGCACAATATCTTGTGGGCAGGATGCTCTCAGGGGCCAAGATATTGCTTTCGGCGTACCATGAGCTCGATCCTGAATGCACCATGGCGGTGCGCGTCGAGGCATCCTCGATACCCGTTATCCTCTGACTGTCCCGGCAAGAACTTCCTCAAATGAAAACCGTCTACCGCGCCGAAAACATCATCGATGCGCACCTCGTCAAGAACGCGCTGGAACAGAACGGCATTCGCGCTTTCGTCATGGGCGAATTCCTTGCTGGCGCTATCGGCGAGTTGCCTGCCCGCGACCTGATCAAGGTGCAGGTGGCCGAAAGCGATTTTGAAGCTGCCGAGCCGATCGCGCGTGAAATCGAAACGGCGATGGCGACGCCGCTGGCCGACGATGAATCGGAAGAGGACGAGGGCACCGATTCCGGGGCTGGCGATTCCGGGGCTGGCGATTCCGGGGTTGGTGAGTCCGGGCTTGGCAATTCCGCATGGCCAGACCCAATCGGCGGTGTCGCGTGAAGCGTCCCGCGCGGCTCGTCATCGGCGACAAGAACTATTCGTCATGGTCACTGCGGCCGTGGCTGCTGCTGCGCCAGCGCGGCATCGAGTTCGAGGAAGTCCGCCTGCCGCTCGATACGCCGGAGTTTGCGCAGACCATTGCGCGCTGGTCGCCGACCGGTCGAGTGCCGGTCCTGCTCGATGGCGATGTACGCGTCTGGGATTCGCTGGCGATTTGCGAATACGTCAGCGAGCGCTGGCTGCGTGGTCGCGGCTGGCCTTCCGATCGTTACGAGCGCGCGATTGCACGCGCGATCAGCGCCGAGATGCACTCGGGATTTGCCGCGCTGCGCACAGCGATGCCGATGAACTGCCGCAAGTTCTATCCGGGTTTCAAGATTCCGAAAGACGCGCAGCGCGATCTCGAACGCGTCTGCCAGCTGTGGCGTGATTGCCGGCGCCGCAATGCGCGACACGGTGATTTCCTGTTCGGAAAATTCTCGATTGCCGACGCGATGTACGCGCCGGTGATCTTTCGTTTCGTCAGCTACGACATCGATCTTGCACCGATCGAACGCGATTACTCCGATGCGATGCGCGCACTGCCGGCAATGGTCGAGTGGGTGGAAGCGGCGAATGCGGAAACGCATGTATTGCCGACACACGATCACGTCATCTGACTCGCTAGACAGCACGCTCGTGACGCCGGTCCACCCACCCCTGCCGCGTCGCGCGCTGATCGAGATGATCGTCGGCGCGGCCCTGATCAGTACGACCAGCATTTTCGTCAAGCTCGCCCATGTCGGGCCAACCATGTCGGGCTTCTACCGTATGGCGATGGGCGGCGTGTTGCTGCTGATCGGCTTGCTCGCACTGCGCCGCTGGCAAAACGTCCCGCTGAAGACATTTCTCTGGTTGCTGATTCCCGGCATCGCCTTCGCGATCGATCTGATGATGTGGCATCGGAGCATCCTCTACATCGGCCCCGGTCTCGCGACCTTGCTCGGCAATATGCAAGTGTTCCTGATGGCGCTGGCCGGTTTCGTGCTGTACCGCGAAGCGCTCGGTCGTCATTTCATCCTCGGCCTGATGCTGTCGTTCGTCGGACTCGTTCTGCTGATTGGCCTCGACTGGCAACATGTCGGCGCGCAATACCGGCTCGGTGTCCTGCTCGCCATCGCGACGGCGTTCTTCTATGCGATCTACATGCTGTCAACACGCCATGGCCAGCGCAGCGGACGCATCGCCTTGCACCCGGCGCAACTGTTGTGTGTGAGTTCGCTGATCTGCGCGGTCGTACTCGGCTTCGCGAGCCTCGCCGAAGGCGAGAGCTTCACGATTCCCGATGCGCAGACGTGGAGCGCATTGATCGGTCTCGCGCTGTTCGGCCAGGTCCTCGGTTGGGTATTCCTAACCCGCGCGATGCCGCAACTGCCCGCATCGGTGATCGGATTGCTGATGCTGCTGCAACCTGCGCTGTCGTTTCTGCTCGACGTCATCC
>JBDTOS010000169.1:0-6222 GCA_039933095.1 Dokdonella sp. | reverse complement strand
CACCTACACCACGGTCGGCTACGGTGATGTATTTCCGATCGGTGCAATCCGGTTCCTGGTTGGAACCGAAGCGCTGACCGGATTCGTGATGATCACGTGGTCGGCATCATTCACGTATCTGGAGATGGAACGACTCTGGCGCAGGCACGAATGAGGTCGCACCTGCGCCGCGCATCTTGAATTGCTGATTTTGGTCGAAGACGACGAACGAACCCGACGCAAACGGGAATGTGTTGGCGCTCAGGTTGAGCCCAATCCTTCCTGTTTCAGCGCATTTTGCACACCCGGATCGGTTGCCATGCGCTCGCCGAATTTCGCAAGGTTTTCGAGGCCACCCAGATCAACACCCTTGGCCTTGGCCCAGCGCCATATCACGAACAAGTAGGGGTCGGCGATCGACTTGCCAATGCCGGCCAGCCATTGGCGACCTTGCAAGTGTGCATCGAGTTGCTCGAACAGCGTGCGCAGTTTCGTGCGCGCGTTCGCCTGCAACTCTTCATGCTTCGATTCATCGGCGATGAAACGGCCGGGTCCGAACATCGGCAGGAACGACTTGTGTACGTCGGAATTGAGGAAGGCCAACCAACGCATGACTTCGGCGCGTGAGCGCGGTGTGCCGTCGCCGGCAAGTTTCAGTTGCGGATTCAGGTCAGCGAGATAACCGAGGATCGCAACGTTTTCGAGCAGCACGTCATTGCCGTCGATCTGCAACGCTGGCACGGCGCCATTCGGGTTGATCTTGAGGTATTCGGGCGACTTGATGCTCGCGTGATCCATCTTCTGCGCTTCGTAGGGTTTGCCGATCCATTCCAGGACGATGTGATCGGCCAGCGAACAGGCACCGGGCCTGTAGTAGAGTTTCATGAACAAATCCTTCAGAGGTAATGAGCCCCTGAAGTTGCGCCCTTCGTAGCGCTTTCAAGTCACGACTGGCTAGCATCAGATCGTGCTGGCAAGTTCAGTCGCCTGCTTGATCGCGCGTTTTGCATCGAGTTCGGCGGCAACGTCGGCGCCACCGATGACGTGGACACTGACGCCGTCGGCGATCAGTTCGTCGGCGAGGCTGCGGTTCGGTTCCTGTCCGGCACAGATCACGATCGTATCGACGTCGAGTGTGCGCGTTTCTCCATCGATGCTGATGTGCAGGCCGGCGGAATCGATGCGCTCATAGCTCACGCCGCCGAGCATCTCCACGCCCTTGGCCTTGAGCGTGGCGCGGTGAACCCAACCAGTGGTCTTGTTCAGGCGTTTTCCGGGGCGGCCGGGCGTGCGTTGCAGCAGCCAGATCTGGCGTATCGACGGCTCCGGATGCGCAGGTACCAGACCACCTCGATGCTCGATGTTGAGATCGACGCCCCATTCGCGTGTCCAGCGCGCGATGTCGGTCGTAGCGGAAGGTGCGTCCTCGACCAGATACTCGGCGACATCGAAACCGATACCGCCGGCTCCGATGATCGCCACACGCTTGCCGACCGGATGCTTGCGTAGCACGACATCGACATAGCTGATGACGCGCGAATCGTCGCCGCCGGGGATGTTCACCTTGCGCGGAGTCACGCCGGTCGCGATGACGACCACATCGAATTTTCCAGCGCCGAGCAACTCGCGCGTCGCCCGCGTACCAAGTCGACGTTCGACGCCGCTATCGCTGAGCAGATTATCGAAATAGCGCAGAGTTTCATGGAACTCTTCCTTGCCCGGAATGCGCTTCGCCATATTGAACTGGCCGCCGATTTCGTGGGCTTGGTCAAACAAGGTGACGTGGTGGCCGCGCGTCGCCAGCGTCGTCGCAGCGGCAAGTCCGGCAGGACCCGCACCGACAACGGCGAAACGCTTGGGCTGCGACGCCGGCGTGATGACGAGTTCGGTTTCGCGGCATGCGCGCGGATTGACCAGACAACTCGCATGACGATTCTCGAATACGTGATCGAGGCAGGCCTGATTGCAGGCGATGCACGTGTTGATGCGATCGCTGCGACCGGAGCGAGCCTTGTTGACCCAGTCGGCGTCCGCGAGCAGCGGTCGCGCCATCGACACCATGTCGGCATGGCCGTCAGCGAGTATTCGCTCGGCGACATCGGGCATGTTGATTCGATTGGTCGTGATCAAAGGCAGCGCCACTTCGCCCTTGAGCTTGTGGGTAACGGCGGTGAAGGCTGCGCGCGGCACCGAGGTGACGATGGTCGGAATGCGTGCCTCGTGCCAGCCGATGCCGGTGTTGATCAGGCTCGCGCCGGCTGCTTCGACGGCCTTGGCCAGTTGCACGATCTCCGGCCATGCCTGCGCACGATCGACCAGATCGAGCATCGACAGGCGATAGATGATGATGAAATTTGCGCCGACCGCCGCGCGCGTGCGGCGAACGATCTCGACCGGAAAACGCATGCGATTGGAAAACGTGCCCCCCCAGTCATCGCGGCGCTGATTCGTGCGTTCGACCAGGAATTCGTTGATCAGATAGCCTTCCGAACCCATGATCTCGACACCGTCGTAGCCGGCGTCCTGGGCGAGTTTGGCGCAGGTGACAAAATCGGCGATCGTGCGTTCAACGCCACGCGCCGACAGTGCGCGTGGCGTGAATGGCGTGATTGGTGATTTGATCTTCGATGGTGCGACGGATAGCGGGTGATACGCGTAGCGACCGCCGTGCAGAATCTGCATGCACAGACGCCCGCCCTCGGCATGCACCGCGCGGTTGAGCTTGCGATGGCGCGCGACATGCCACGGCATCGACAAACGACCCCCGAATGGTTTCAGCCAACCTTCGATATTCGGCGCGATTCCACCGGTCACCATTAGTCCGACCCCGCCACGTGCGCGTTCGGCGAAATATGCGGCGAGCTTGTCGTAGTCGCTGGCCTTGTCCTCCAGGCCAGTGTGCATCGAGCCCATCAACACACGGTTGGGCAGGGTTGTGAATCCAAGATCGAGTGGAGCGAGCAGGTTGGGGTAGGGCACGGATTCGGCTCACCTTGAATTCAAACGAGCGTATGACGATGCCCGCAAGTCGCCATGCACGCAAGTCGAAGTCACGTTTGTCCGTTCGACTTCACTCGATCCGCAACACGATCAGTGTCTGATCGTCGCTGCCGATCGGGCCGCCTTGATGAGCCATCAAGCTCGCAATCAATTCATCGAGCAACGTATGCGCGCTATCGCTGCCGTCGCGTACATGCTCGATCAAACGCTCCTGACCAAACGCTTCGCCGTTCGCATTGCGCGCTTCGAGGACACCGTCGGTGTAGATCACCAAAATGTCGCCAGCCTCTACATCGAGTTCGTGATTGCTCCACGTGTGATCGCGGAGCACGCCGAGCGGAATCTGCTCGCCGGCACCATGCAACGTGACCATGCCCGCGCGGCGTCTGAGCAGCGGCGGATGCCCCGCGCTCACATAGATCAGTCGGCGCTGATCGGAGCGATAGAGCACGGCCATGACGGTCAGGAAATGGCGGCGCTGACGGCGCGAGAAAAAATAGCGGTTCGCATAGGTCAACGCTCCGGCCGGCCCGTCCTCGGGACCGCCGCGATAAGTGCGCAGGATCGCGTCGAATTGCACCGCCTCCATTGCGGACGCCGCTCCGTGCCCGGAAACATCGGCGACCAGACAACCCCAGGTATCGCCGTTCGGTCGCGCCGCGGTATCGCCATCTGCATTCAAAGGCATCAGATCGTAATAGTCGCCGGCGGCGGTATCGGCCGGCTGCCAGTGCACCGCATAGTCGAGTCCGCTGATCGCTCGCATATCCGGCAGCAACAAGCGTTGCACTTCTGCCAATCCCTCGATCGCCTGGCGTTGCCGCTGCGTTTCTGCGCGCAGCGAACGCGTGAGCAGCGACCGCGCGATCAGACTTGCTGCGAGGTTGATCGATTGCAGCGTCGCATCGCGACTGATCTGCGCGAAACGCTGCGGACGCGACGCACCGAGGACGAGCTTCATGCGGCCCGCTGCGCTCGCGAGCGGCACCACCAGCAGCGTTGCCGGATTCAGCATCGCAACGGCAAGCGGCAACGCTTGTTCCGCCACGGACAAATCGATAACCGCGAGATCGCGCGCGCTTACCACGCGAGTCGCCAACGCATCGACAAACAGCGGCAGACTGACCTGATCGCCGAGAGCATCGACATTGGCCATCAGTTCGTGGCCGTTGGCGTCGATCATTCCGGACAGTCGGGCATGGTCGGCGTCGTTCGAATCCGGACGCAGGAGGCACAACGAGCATCCGGGGAAATCCGGAGCCAGATGTCGATGCAACACGCGCAGCGCCTCGGCCGAATCGCCATCGAACGCATTGAGCGCGAGCAGTCGCTCGAACAAGGTAGTGGAGTTGGTCACGTGGCTAGGGTCGATGATGATGTGATTGGAGCGTCGATTCTGCGATGAAATGGATGGTCGCGCTACACGCTGGTTCATCAAACACCGTGGCAAAAGTCGGTAGACCATCGGCTTCGGCGATGAGATTTCTTGCACCACACATGGTGGGGACAAGGCATGGCATCTCGGATTCGCGAATCTGCGTGGAACCTTCAAGGCAAGGAGGGGAGAGCAGGAGTAGTCATCTGCTTGATCTCGCGTTGGATTTGCGCGATTGACATGCATAGATGCGCGGGTGAACATCCATCGCATATCCCCGGATCTGGGGTCTACGAAGAGTTACAAGGCACATGCCGTCTTTGGCACCTTCCATATGGCTTCTCATAGCCCTTGCTGGCGTATCATTGTGCGGTCTTGTTGTTCTCGTCCGATCTAGGTCTAAGGTAGCTGCCGAGCTTACCTTCGCGGCTGAGTATCGCGAGCAACTCAACGCGCTGGTTTCGAACGGGAATGCTCAGGTCTACGCTTGGCTTACGCTCAACGCAAATCGCATGCAGACGCAGATGGGTGGCGATGGAGTCGTTATATTTCGACCTCCATTCGCGAACTACATGATCAACAACTACCAAATCGTTCCCAATCTGCTTGCCGAGTTGCGCAAATGCCTCTCCGACCCTCTGCTCTCGCACAACCTGCTGACTCAATACCACGCAATGCTTGACGACGCGCTGCTTCGTCATCAAGGCTCTCTGGCCGAACGTCACAGCAGCGCTAAAGCGGCAGTTCGGAATCCGTTTACTTGGCTCGCAGTTGGCTTCCGTACAGTCCTTGCCGCGCCACTCTGGTTCCTAGCGGCTCTCGGCATCGTCTCGCGATCATTTGCTTCGCGGGTGGAGGCATCTCACGTGTATCGCGTTCTTTCTGGAACCGTGGCTGCCATTAGCTTTATCAGCGCAGTAGTTGGAATAGTCACTGGCTGGGAGCAGTTCGCGGCTATCGTGCGGAAGCTTATTCCCAGCGCCTTCTAACCCTTCATTGCACCCGACGTGCTATTGCCGGCTTCGGACGCCTTCGCACGCGGGAGAACCCATCGTTAGGCGGTGAATCGATGAGCAGACGCGACCTTATCTGTCGAATACAAGATCATCTAAACAGCTCGCAGAAATCCGAACGATGGGCAATGTATCGGCTAATAGTGCCGGTCATCGATTTCGCGAATTCGACGTTGAGAATGCGCGTCTACTTCGAATTCAATCAAACAAGCATGCACGGTACGTCTCAGTCGGTAGACGTTGCGCTACTCGATGATGATGATGCTCCGCGGGTTATGGTGGAAGCAAAACGTGTCGATCGACGTATTGCGGCCGAACAGATCTCGAAGTATCTAACACCAGGGGTGCGGGGTTTAGTCGCAAACGGGGTTCATTGGGTCTTGTGCCACGACGGGATGAGTAAGGCTGTTTCTGTGTGCCGACCGGTGGATGAATTAGTTGCTGCGGATGCTCTTGATGAGATCGTGGCATTCATTCGAGGCGAAATTCTGTCGGACTCCGGTTGGTCTACCGAGCAGAAGTATATGGACCCGGTAATCAGACCACAAAAGCTAAGAAAGGAGTTGAGTGCGCGGCGAATCTCCAACTCAGTTCAAGCGGCAACCGACATAGATGCGATGCGATCCGAAGTGGCTGGTCTTTCGAATGCCTCAGAGCTAGAAAAACGTTTTTTGGAATCCATGGCGAATCAATTCGAGGGGCAGGGAGGACTACCAGGCCATCTGCGCTGTGAGATACGTAGCAGCCGCGTCGTGTTTTTTGACGATAGGATTCCAATCGGAAGCCAACGAGTTGCGCGAATGGAACTTGGCAAGAAGAACCCAGACATTCTTGTCCTGACAAGGCTTGCCGGTT
>JBDTOS010000168.1:0-6260 GCA_039933095.1 Dokdonella sp. | reverse complement strand
GTAGATCAGCACCAGGCCTACCGCGTAGGCCAGCCCCATGTCACGGAAGGTTTCGTAGGTGATCTGCCATTCGCCGTCCCACTTTACCGCTGCGCTTGTGGTATCGGTGGGTTGTGCAATGAAGTGTTGTTGCAGCAATTGGCCGTCGAGCTTGTCGTCACCGAGCTCATTGACCAGCGAAAACATGCCATACAGAGGGCTGTCGGTGCTGCCGGCATCGTCGCCGGTCACCATGGCGTAAGGCAGCAGATCCTTGTGATAGATTGCTTTTTCCCAATTGGCGGACTGAACGCTGAGCACTTCCGATAGCGGAACAAGTGCTCCGCTGCCGGCACGCACGCGCAGGGCAAGCAGTTGCGCCAGCGAGGCCTGGTCACCTGCTGGAAGGCGCAACCGTACCGGCACCGCGTACTTGGCATGACCGTCCATCAGATACGTCGCATCGTCACCGGACAGTGCTGCACGCAAGGTCTGCGCAATCGTCGCCTGATCGAGTCCGAGGCGTGCGGCGCGCGTCCGATCAACCACCATGATCTCTCTTGGCGCATCGGCTTCCACGCTGGTATCGATATCGACGATGTCCGGGTTCGAGCGAAATTTTTGCTCAAGTCCGAGCGCGACTTTGCGCACCGTGGCGTAATCGGGCCCGTAGACTTCGGCAACAATCGGCGCGAGTACCGGTGGCCCCGGCGGGACCTCGACCACTTTCACCGAGGCACCGTATTGCAAACCAATCTTCGCCAGCGCCGGTCGCACGGCGAGCGCAATGGCATGACTTTGGCGATCGCGTTCGTGTTTGTCGACCAGGTCGACCTGAAGGTCGCCGACCAGCGGACCGCTGCGCAAGTAATACTGACGCACCAGGCCATTGAACGTGATCGGTGCCGGCGTTCCCGCATAACCCTGCCAGTTCTTTACTTCGGGAACATTGGCGACCACGCCGGCAAGCTCGCTGAGCAACTGATTGGTGCGTTCAAGCGTGCTGCTTTCGGGCATATCGACGACGATCTGGAATTCGGATTTGTTGTCGAACGGCAGCATCTTCAGGATCACCGCCTTGACCACCACCAACCCGACCGCCGCGAGCACCAGCAGGCCGACTGCGGCGAACAACAGGCGACGTCGGCGCGGTGCGCGATCGCTGGCGAGAAACGGCAGCATCGCGCGACGAAACACACGATGCAGCCAGCTGCCACGTGGTTCGGCGCTGGTGGCTCCATCGGAGAGCGGCGGAGAAGCATGACGGCCCAGCAACTTCAGAGCCAACCAAGGCGTGACCACCAGCGCAACGGCGAGCGACAGCAACATTCCGACCGATGCATTGATCGGTATCGGCCGCATATACGGCCCCATCAATCCCGATACGAACGCCATCGGCAACAGCGCAGCGATCACCGTGAAAGTGGCGAGGATCGTCGGACCGCCGACTTCGCTGACCGCTTCGGGAATCGCCTGAACGAGACTGCGACCACCGAGCCGCATATGCCGATGGATATTCTCGACGATCACGATCGCATCATCGACAAGGATGCCGATCGAAAAGATCAACGCGAACAGGGAAACCCGATTGATCGTGAAGCCCATCGCCCACGAGGCGAACAGGGTCAGCATCAGGGTGATGATCACGGCACTGCCGACGACGATCGCCTCGCGCCAGCCGAGCGTCATCAATACCAGCAGAACCACCGACAGGGTTGCGAACATCAACTTGTGGATCAGCTTGTCGGCCTTGTCGGTGGCGGTCTGACCATAATCACGAGTCACCGTCACGTGCACACCGACAGGAATCACGACCCCCTCAAGCGCCGCTACCCGAGCTGCGATTGCCCGAGTGATGTCGGCTGCATTGGTGCCAGTCTTTTTGGCTATTGCGATGGTCACGGCAGGAGCCGTTCCGGTTGCCGGACCATCCTTCCCGACTGGTGCCCCGAACCAGGCGTAGTGGTTCGGCAAATCGGCACCCTGATGAATATGTGCAACATCGGCAAGAAAAACTGGCTGGCCGTTTTTCAGCCCGATTACCAGATTCGAAACATCGCTCGCATCGGCAAGAAAATTACCCGCCGTGACTGGAATGTCGTGATTGCCGGACACACGATCGCCGGCCTGGGTAACGACATTGGCTGCCTTCAATGCATTGGCAAGATCAGTGATCGACATGCCGTACGCAGTCAGCTTCGCTGCATCCAGATCGACGACGACAGCGCGCTCGGGTGCGCCAATCGTATAGACGTCGCGCGTGCCGGGGACGCGCTTCAATTCTGTTTCCAGCGTGTGGGCCACTTCGGCCAGCTGAGTCGGAGCCTGTGCCGGATCATCACTCCACAACGTCAGCGCCATCACCGGGACATCATCAATGCCCATCGGCCGGATCAGTGGTTGGCCGACACCGAGATCGGAGGGAACAAAGCCCTGATTCTGGAACACCTGGTTGTACAAACGCACGATTGCAGTCTGGCGTGGCACGCCAACCTGGTACTCGACCGTCATGATCGCGACGCCGGCGCGACTGACCGAATAGACGTGCTTTACGCCCTCGATTTCGGCCAGTTTCTGCTCGAGCGGAAAGGCGACCAGATTCTCGACATCGTGCACATCAGCGCCGGGAAACGGCACCATCACGTTTGCCATGGTGACGTCGATCTGCGGTTCTTCCTCACGCGGCGTGATCAGCGTCGCCGCCAGGCCAAGCAGAACAGCAGTTATCGCGAGTATTGGCGTGAGTGGTGAAGACTGGAACGCGCGCGCAATTCGACCGGAAAAACCCAGTCGCGGCTGGCTCATGTTTTGGCACCCGTGCGCTGTTCGATCAGCCAGCGCGCAGCGGCGGCGGGATCGGTGCAAATTTTTTCGCCGTCATCAAGCCCGGCCAGAATCTCGATACGACTGCTATTGCGATCACCGATGCGTACTTGGCGCAGGCTGACACCGTGGTCCCCAAGAACATACACACCGAGCATTTCGCCGCGCCGGATCAGGCTCGATTCGGGGACCAGCAAACGGCTTGCTTCACCGGATGCAAAGGCGACCTTGACGGTCATGCCCGGATACAAGCGGGAGTCGTCTCCAGATAGTTCCAATCGCACGCTGAACGTGTGCGTCTGTGGATCGGCATAGGGGAAAATGGTCATCTTGCTCGCCGCTACGCGTCGCCCGCTGTCACCATCCAGCACCACCTGCGCGCTGGCGAACTGGCGAATCGCGGCGATTGCAGATTGCGGCACCTGCACGGTGACGCGCAGGTCTTTGAGCGAAGCCATCGCGATCAACTGTTGTGGGGCCGGCGGCCCCGCCTGCACCGATTCACCTACATGCACATAACGGTGCGTGATGATGCCGGCGTACGGTGCGCGTACGACGGTGTAGTCGAGTTGCTGGCTGACTTGGCGCGACTGGGCCTCGGCCGAATGCAGCGCTGCGAGCGACGCGTCGCGCGTTGCCAAGGACTGATCGAGAACTGACTTGGCGACCAGGCCGCGCGCGAAAAGAGCGGTGTTGCGATTGTAAGATGCTTTCGCGTCAGTGTAGGTGGCGCGCGCCGACGCAATCTGGGCCTGCGCGGCAGCGCGCGCAGACTTCTGCTCGACATCGGTGAAGCGAACGATAACCGCCCCTTCCGCCACACTGTCGTTGACGTCGTAAGGTAGCTCGATCACGCGCGCCGCGGTTTGCGCCGATATGGTCACTTCGTGCACGGCCTCGACCACGCCGTCCCATATCTGCTCGTTGCGCATGCTCTCGGTTTTTACCGTCAGCGTTGCGAGCGCAGGTGCCGCTGTTGCCATTGCGGGCGGTGGTGATTTTTCGCTGCACGCCGGCAGTGCGCCTAGCATCACCAGCGACACTGCGAATAGACGCACTGTGACCGGCTGCGAATACATCAGGCAGCCTCGTCGATCATGCGCATCGTCTCGTCTTCAACTTCGCGTGCAATCGCGGTCAGCGCTGGGTCCTGCGACAGCATGCCGAGCATCTGCGCGGGCTTGATCATGCCGATGCGGGTCTCGCCGTTTTCCGTGAAGACCGAAATGCGGCAGGGCAGGGCCATGTTCATGCGCATGTCTGCAGTCAGCACCTTGGCAGCCTGACCCGGATTGCATACCTCGAATACCTTGCACTGTTCGGCAAACGCAATTCCCTTGCTGCGCAAGGTTGCGCCCAGATCGTGGACATGAAGGACACCGAACTTGTGTTTTCGGACCGCCTCATCCAAAGCTGCTGCGGCGTGATCAAACGATTTTTCTGTATCGACGATGTAGTACATCAAAATAACCTCAATGGGTGGCTGGAGCGTGCCGATTCAGCGCGCTCGAATGTGGCCGACTCAGGACGGAAAAGCGTTGCCGGAGCGCATACCGAACAGGCGCAGTACTTTGGCCAGGGGACAAAACCCGGTGAATGCCGATTGCAGCAGATTGAGACCCACGAACAGGGTCAACAGCAGCCACCACGGCGACACAAATTGGGCAAGCGTTACGCTCAACACGATCATGCTGCCGGCGAAGGCGAGCACAGTACGTTCGATATTCATGGAAATCTCCTCAGGGGGACTTGGACACGCGAGTCCGCATCTGCTACGCGGATTTATCGCGATGTGAATCGGCCTGCGCATGGCGATTCGGCAATATGCGCAGCAGGGTATTGTCACGGACGACGTAATGACGAAATAGTGCGTTTGCCGCATGCAGCCCGATCAGCAAGTAGCCGATCATGCCGATCGTTTCATGAATGCCTTTTGCCTTGTCGGCCAGCGCTAAGTCTTGACTCCACAGCGCCGGTACATCGAACTCGAAGAACCGTATCGGTCTGCCGGCGGCACTCAATACCAGCCAGCCAAGCAGCGGCATGACAATCATGAATACGTACAGTGCCACTTGCGTGGCAGTATTCAGGCGGCGCTGAGTTAACGAGATCGGCGGTTTGACTTCCGGCGCCGGCCCAGGCGGCCGAATTCCAAGCCTCGAGAAAACCAGCACGAATATGCTCAGCCCGAGCGTAACGTGGACTGCATCCAATCGAGCGTGGCCCTCACTGCCGGTGGGATAGAGCTCGCTGAGGTTGATGCTCGCATATACACCAACAATGAGCAGCACCATTAGCCAGTGCATGCTGATCGATAGTGCGTCGTACCGATCGGCTCTCGCCTTCGACTTCATCTAAATGCCTCCGGGTAATTCTGCCAAGCCTGATGCAATCGCCAAGCAGTTCCTGATAGTTGGCTCAGTGGTCCGCTTCACGACGTCACAGTCGTTCGATGCCAAGTGCCTTGAGTACATGTTTCTCGAACACGGATCGGTATAGCCGATGCGGATCTTGCGCATCGTCTCACCTTCGACTTCGCGTGCAACCGCCGTCAGCGCAGAGTCCTGCGCCAGCATGCCGAGCATCTGCACGGACTTGATCATGCCGTTGCGGGTCTGGCCGTCCTTGTGCCACACCGAAATGCGGCACGGCAGCGCCATGTTCAGTTGCATGTCGATGTCCAGCACCTTGGCGGCCTGTTTGGGGCTGCACACCTCGAACACCTTGCACTGATCAGTAAAGTCGATGCCTTTGCTGCGCAAGGTGGTGCCGAGGTCATGGATGTGCAGGACGCCGAAAGTGTGGCGCTTGACGGCAGCATCCAGATCGGTTGCGGCTTGCTCGAATGACTTGTCGGTTTCAACGATGTAATACATTGGGATCTCCAGCTCTCATAAATCGGCGCGATTTTTGCGGGTGCGCCAAGGCAGCATGCGCAACAAGGTGTTGTCGTACATGAAGTAGTGGTGGTACAGGGCGGCGGCGGCATGCAGTCCGATCAAGTAATAGCCGATCGTGCCGACCGTCTCGTGGATGTCCTCTAGCGAGTTGGCCCAGCCCTTGTCGGTGCCCATCAATGCCGGCAGATCGAGACCGAAGAACGGGATCACCCGGCCCTTGGCGCTGAGCGCGAGCCAGCCCAGCACCGGCATCACGATCAGAAACGCATAGAGCCCCAGGTACATGGCCTTTGCCACCAGCATCTGCAAAGCCGGCGGTGGCGGCGTGATGGGTGGCTCCCGGAACATCAGGCGCAACACCAGTCGCACCGCCACTGCGGCGAGTACCGTCAAGCCCAGCATGAAGTGCCAGGTCTTCATCGCGTCGTGCGCGGCTGTGCCTTTGGGGTAGATCCCGCGCAGCTCGATCAGTGCGTATACGGCGACCAGTAACGCCAAGGTCAGCCAATGGGCGGTGATGGACAGCGCGTGATAGCGATCATTGGGTTTGGTCCTGCT
>JBDTOS010000167.1:0-6269 GCA_039933095.1 Dokdonella sp. | reverse complement strand
CGCGGTGTACGTGATCTGGTCCCCGAAGCGAAGGCGATAGCGCGCGACGCCGTCGGCATCGCATTCGACGCGGTCAACGAGGTCAGCGCTGCGTTTGCCAAGGACCCCGCCGATGCACGTGCACACGCAGTGCATCTGCAACGAGCCTCGGTGGAAATACAAAGGCGCATCGACGCGACCGACAATATGCGTAGCGATGAGTTTGGCGATTTGATCGGATCTGCCGTCCGCTCAATGATTCCCGAACTGGTCGGCAATATCGTTGGTCAGGCCTTGACGGTTGCGTTCAGCGGTAACGAAGCCGCCGCCGCCGAACTCGAAGCGCGTGCCGGCGGCATCGAAAAAAGCGTGGACAGGATCGTCGAGCGTCGCAGTAAGCAACTGGAGCAACGCGTCGATGCCCTGTGCCCGCGCGTCCATGACATCGCACGACTGCAACGTGATCTCGATGCGCGGCTACCCGATGGTGCACGGCTCGATCTGTTTCGCGATTGAGCATCCCTGCCATTGATGCGGGCGCGACGGGGTGCGTCGCGCCCCATCAGTGTGCCGCCGGACAGCCGTTCACGTGGGTGTCGGCGAAGTTGACGATCAGCCAACGACCGTCAATCTTGTAAAGCTGAAACGTTTCGATCCCGCAATGTGCATCGTCATGAAAGACACCGTTTTCGGTGAACGGTGTGCGGAAGCGATAGTGAGACCATAGATTCGCGATCGGTCCGTCGACTTCCACTTTCGGGTCGATCAGCGTGTCATCCCAATCGCCCTTGCCAATGCGGTCGAGTGGCGCGAGTAGTTGTTCGCGCGTGACGGCAAAGAATTTCCATTCGCCGTTGTCAAGATGCAAGGTCACTTCGCGGAACTGTGGATGCAATACCGACGCGGCCTTTTTTGCATCGGCCTCGCGCCAGCTATCGAGCAGGGTTTGCACGGTGGCGATCACGGCGCGTGATTCGGAACCGGAATCGGTCGCGGCGGCAGAAGGGGCGTGAGCGCCGACTGCAGTCAGGAAAAGGCTCGCAAGCACATTGATTGCACTCATCAACTGCTACCGGCCTGCGAGCCCTATCGGCACAGGCTGATACTAGCAGCAGCGCGCGAGAAGGTTGTGACCTAAATTGCTAACACTTACTCCCGTTTGGCGTTGACAACTATGGCTTGGTCGGCGGCATCGCCGAGCCTTTTTGCAGCGATTCAATCAAGATCAGGTCGGGCGAGCGCACGAAGGTCCTGCGTCCATCGCGCGGCGGGCGGTTGATCGTTACCCATTGTTGAGCAGGCGCTTGGAGGGCACAGCGAAAGTTCGGGGTTCGACGCAGCTTTGGTGTTGTACCCTTGCTGCTGTTCGATCGCAATGCGGGCGCAGGTGACGCACGCGAACCACTACGATTTTCCGGTCGGGAACCCACGCTGATGGTGATTGATCGCGCACTGAAGTCGCTGCAGGATTTTCTTCGCCTCGAAGCGGCGGGCGGTTTGTTGTTGATGGCAGCTGCGGCCTTCGCTCTCATCGTCGCGAACTCGCCACTCGCAAACGACTACACAACGTTTCTCGATCTGCCTGTCGAGATTCGCGTCGGCTCATTCGGCATCGCCAAACCGCTGTTGCTGTGGATCAACGATGGCCTGATGGCGATCTTCTTCCTGCTGGTCGGCATGGAGCTCAAGCGCGAAGTCATCGAGGGACACTTGTCGAGCCTGCGGCAAGCAAGCTTTCCTGCGTTCGCGGCGCTCGGCGGCATGCTGGTACCGGCGGCGATCTACATGGCATTCAATTCGCACGATGCGGTCGCAACGAAAGGCTGGGCGATACCGACTGCAACCGATATCGCGTTCGCGCTCGGCGTGCTCGCCTTGCTCGGATCGCGCGTGCCCTCGGCGTTGAAGGCGTTCCTGCTCAGCGTCGCGATCTTCGACGATCTCGGTGCCATCATCGTCATCGCGCTTTTTTATACTGCCGAGCTGTCGCTGGTATCCCTGCTGGTTGCGGCAGTGCTGATTGTCGGGCTCGCTTGCCTCAATCGATTCGGCGTCACCCGACCGGCCGCGTACTTTCTGCTCGGCATACCACTATGGATTGCGCTTCTCAAATCCGGCGTGCATGCGACGCTGGCCGGCGTCGTGCTGGCAATGTTTATCCCGCTGCGGTCGTCCGCCAACTCCAATACGGAGTACTCGCCACTGCGTCACCTCGAAGAAACGCTGCATCCATGGGTCGCGTTCGGCGTCTTGCCGATTTTCGCGTTTGCCAATGCAGGCGTCGCGATCTCAGGGTTTGCGCTCGGCGATACCGCGCATGGGGTTGCGCTCGGAATCGTCGGCGGCCTGTTTCTCGGCAAGCAAGTCGGAATCCTGCTGCTGTGCTGGCTTGCCGTGAAGATCGGTATCGCGGCGCTGCCGGACGGATTGAGCTGGCGGCAAATCCACGGCGCGGCTGTGCTGTGCGGTATCGGATTCACCATGAGCCTGTTCATCGCCTCACTCGCGTTCGAGCAAGGCGGCGGCGCATATGCGGGATTGGATCGCATCGGAATTCTGGTCGCATCGATCGCTTCTGGAGTTCTCGGGTATTTCCTCCTGCGAGTCACTTTGCGCAATGCCGCGGGTGGAAGCCAGTGACGAACCAGACCGAGTTCAATCAGGCCCGCTTCGGTCGGCTTTGAAATGGCCACTCAAATTCATTGGCCCGAACGTTACGATCCTGCTTGCACCCCTGTGCACGTTCGCAACGAAATCATTTCGCGAGCGACGCCTGAAGCGATCTGGATGTGGCTTGCCCGCGCGTCCGCATGGCCATCGTGGTATCCCAATTCCGCAAACGTCTGCATTGAAAAAGGGTCATCGAACGACCTCTTCCTCGGGTCGCGCTTCACCTGGCGCACTTTCGGAGTTTCCATTCGTTCGAGCGTGCGCGAGTTTGTTCTCAACGAACGCATCGCGTGGAGTGCACTCGGTATCGGCGTCGATGCGTACCATGCGTGGGTAATCGAGACGGTGCCGGAGGGAACGCGCATCCTCACCGAGGAAACGCAGCACGGTTGGGCTGCTCGCCTCAATGCAATCGTGTTCCCGAATCGCATGCACCGATTTCATCAGATATGGCTTGAGCGGCTCAGCCATGTCGCTCAGGCTGGTCCGCTACTGAACATCTCCGCGTAGTGCCGACTTCATGCCGCACTCGCAATCGAAAGGGGTGAGGATGTTTGTAGAATCAGGCATGCGCAAACACGCTCTTCTCTACGGCCTGATCGCCGGTGTTCTGATCGCCGTGCTCAAGGCGATCGAGTATCGCTGGCTGGTGATCGAGTATTCGGTGGAGATTTACGGGTCGTTGGTGGCGTCGGTGTTCGCCGGTCTTGGCATCTGGCTTGGCCTCAGGCTTACGCGGCACAAGCAGAGGGTCGTCGTGCGCGAAGTACGGGTGTCGGTGCCGGTAGATTTTGTGCGTGATCAGGTCAAGCAGGAATCGCTCGGCATTACGCCGCGCGAGTTGGAAATTCTCGAGTTGATCGCTGCGGGCCTGAGCAACAAGGGAATCGCTGCGCGCCTGCACGTGAGTGAGAACACGGTAAAGACGCATTCGAGCCGAGTGTTCGACAAGCTCGGTGCGCGACGGCGGACGCAGGCGGTGCAGTTGGGCAGGGAACTGCGGCTGATCCCGTGATGGATCGTTCGTTCTGTCATCCATTCGTGTGATTTCGAGGCGAATTCTGCAAAATCATCCTTTCGAGTGACGCGCTCGACGCACGCGAACGACAACATCAGGCGTCGTCACTAAAGTTTTCTGCCAAAAAGGGAAATGACCATGCGAAAGATCGTGCTGACGTTCGGACTGATTGCCGGTGCCATTCTGTCGGCGATGATGTTGGTGACGCTGCCCATTCTCGACAGGATAGGCTTCGACAAGGGCGAGATCATCGGTTACACGACGATGGTGCTTGCGTTTCTGATGGTGTTCTTCGGGGTCAAGTCGTATCGCGACAATGTGGCCGGCGGGAGCATGTCGTTCGGTCGCGCGTTTCTGGTCGGGCTGATGATCACGGTCGTCGCCAGCGCGTGCTACGTGATCACCTGGGAAGTGATCTATTACAAACTCGCGCCTGATTTCGGTGACAAGTACGCCGCTTACGTTGTCGACAAGGCGAAAGCGTCCCGAGCATCGGATGCAGAGATTGTCGCGAAGACGAAGGAAATGGCGGAGTTCAATGAGATGTACAAGAACCCGCTCGTCAATATAGCGTTTACCTTCATCGAACCATTGCCGGTGGGTCTGCTGTTTACGCTAGTGACGGCCGGCGTGCTTCGACGGAAGCCGCGACCCGAAGGCGCAGCAGCTGCATAGCCAGGCATTGCGGCGGACGACCGGCTATCGTTATTGCGTTCTCTTCCAACCTCTGCAACAGAGGAAATGTGATGGCCGAAAACAAGACCAAGCCAACCGCAATCAGCGTCAAGGACTTCATCGCCGGTATTGAAAACGACGCACGCCGCGAAGACGCCAAAACGCTGCTCAAGGTTTTCGAGAAAGCCACTGGCTGGAAAGCTCAAATGTGGGGTCCGACCATCGTCGGCTTTGGCGTGTATCAGTACACCTACGACTCCGGGCATTCCGGATCCAGCTGCGTCGTCGGGTTCAGCCCGCGCAAGGCCAACCTTGCGATCTACGTCGCCGGATTCCCCGAAAAAAACAATCTTCTGAAAAAACTAGGCAAGCACAAGGGCGGCGACGGCGGATGTCTCTACATCAACAAAGTTGCTGATGTGGACCTGAGCGTTCTCGAACAAATCCTAAAAGCGGGCGTGGTCGAGAAGAAAAAGACCTGGCCGGTGACGGCGAGCTAGTGAATCGGCGTGAAATTGGTGCTGGGGACGATACTCAAGCCCATTCGCTCAAGCCTTCAGTCGCATAGAGTTGTTTCCAGGACGGTCGTGCCTTGACGCGCGATGCCAACGCGGCGAGCGCGGGCCATTCGGTTGCCGGTTTCGGCATATTGCGCGACCAGCGCATCAGCATCGTGGCGTAGAGATCGGCGATGCTGAAAGTTTGACCAAGCACGTATGGACCATTGTTCGCGAGGTGCGAGTCAAGGCGATCCCAGACGCCGGCAATCCGGCCTGCAGCAGCGGATTTCATGGCCGCTTCGGCATCGGCAGGGCCGAAATCGGGTGGGTAAAACCATTGACGAAACGCCGGCTGCAACGTGTTCGCGAAGTGCACCATCCATTGCAGGTACAACGCTCGTAGCGCTGTCCCGGCAGCGGGGGCGAGTCCTGATTCGGCGTGGCGTTCGCCAAGCAGCAACAGGAGTGCAGCGCATTCGTATACCGGCGCGCCATCGACGATGAGGGTCGGCACCGTTCCGTTCGGATTCAAGCGCAGGTATTCCGAGTCCTTCTGCGCTTTCGCTTCGAGATCGACCAGACGCAATTCGTGCGGCGCGCCGAGCTCGATCAAGGTCTGATGCACGGCCATGCTGGCGGTGCCGGGAGCGTAATAGAGTGTGTACATACGGCCAGCTCGTTGGGGATGCGCAAGCATATCGGAGCGCGCTCGATGGCAGCGAGTCACCGGACGCTCAAGCTGACCTTGTTACCATGCCGCAATCGATATTTCGGGATTTTTCATGCAAGCCATCAAAGACTTGTTCGCAAGCATCAATGCCCAAGCCTGGGCGACGATAGCCATTGAATGGGGAACACGGCTGCTCGTGGCCCTGCTGATCCTGCTGGTCGGCTGGTGGTTGGCGCGGCGCTTCGCCAACTCCATGCGCGGTGTGCTGAATCGAACCGGCGCCGATCCGCTGCTTGGCGATTTCCTGCGCAATCTGCTGTTTGTCCTGTTGATGGGTGTCGTGATCGTCGGCGCGCTCGATCGCGTCGGCGTGCCGACCGCCTCGTTCCTTGCCGTCCTCGGCGCCGCCGGTTTGGCGATCGGCCTGGCCTTGCAGGGATCGCTGTCGCATCTCGCCGCCGGTGTCCTGCTGATGATTTTCCGACCGTTTCGGGTCGGCCAGTACGTTGAAGTGGGCGGCGTCGCCGGCAAGGTCGAAAGCGTCAGCCTCATGCACACGCGCCTGCGTACGCTCGACAACCGCGAAATCATTCTGCCGAACGGCAAGGTCGCCGGCGATGCGATCATCAACTTCAACGCCAACGACACCCGTCGCATCGATCTCGTTATCGGCATCGGTTACGGCGATGACATCGGCAAGGCGATCGAGGTGGTCAAGGGCGTGCTTGCGAAGGAGCCGCGCGTGCTCGCCGATCCC
>JBDTOS010000166.1:0-6284 GCA_039933095.1 Dokdonella sp. | reverse complement strand
ACGTCGGGCAGATCGCGCAGCGCGCGTGCGACGCGCTCGCGCTCTTCGCAAATCACGGCGACGCGGGACACGGTGCGCGCAAGCGTGTCGTCGTCGAGCGCATCCAGTGCGGCGCAGACGCTGGGTGCGGGCAGCGGATACGGCGCGGCGATACGTGCGACGAGTTCGATCACGTCGGCATCGGCGATCAGCGAGCCGACGCGGGCGCCGGCCAGCGCATGCGCCTTCGACAAGGTGCGCAGGATGGCGACGTTGTCGTGACGCGCGATCAGCGCACTCGCGCTGGCGGCGCCGGAAAATTCGAGGTAGGCCTCATCGATCAGCAGCAACGCGCGATCGTGCAGCGCATTGGCCAGATCGGCGAGCGCATTGGCGTGGTAGCAGGTTCCAGTTGGATTGTTCGGCGAACAGACGATGACCAGTTTGGTGTCGGCGTCGGTGAGAGCGAGCAGCTTGTCGATGTCGAGGGAAAAATCGGCCGCAGGGTCGAGCGCCAACTCGCGACAGGACGCACCCTGCAACTGCGCGCCGATGCGGTACATGCCAAACGTCGGCGTGTGGCTGACGACGTTGTCGCGGCCGGCACGGCAGAACGCGCGCATCAGCAGATCGATCGCCTCGTCACTGCCGCGGCCGATCCAGAGTTGTGTCTCGCCGACGCCATAGAGCGCAGCCAAACGCGCGCGCAAGGCGGCCGGTTGCGGTTCGGGATAGCGATTGAGCGGCGTTGCCGCATCGACCGGCCACGGCGATTCGTTGGCGTCGAGGCGGATGCGCGGCGCGCTGCCGATTCGCCGCGCGGACGCATAGGGCCGAAAATCGGCGAGATCGGGACGGGCGCGATCGACAATGCTCATGCCGATTGCCGCACGGTCGATGGCGCCAGGTCGTATGACGAAGGCAGGCGTTCCTTGCTCGCAGCGCGTTCGATCGCGGCAAGGCGTACGTCGACGGCACGTGCGTGCGCTTCAAGTCGCTCGGCACGGGCGAGCCGCGCCGCGTCGGGGCCGATCGCGCGGATGCCGTTGCGGCTGAGTTCCTGCACATTGACGCGGCGCAGGAAACTGTCTACACCGACGCCGCCGATAGCGCGCGCGAATCCCATCGTCGGCAAGACATGATTCGGGCCAGCGCAATAGTCGCCGACCGTTTCCGGCGACCATTCGCCGAGAAAGATGCTGCCGGCGTTGCTCAGGCGTGGCAGCAGCGCGCGTGGATCGCGTGTGGCGACGATAAGATGCTCCGGCGCGTAGCGTTCGGACACCTCGATTGCGCGGTCGACGTGGTCGACTTCGATCAAGCGCGCATGCGCCAGCGCCGCGGCGGCGATTGCTCGACGCGGCAACGTCGCCAGCTGAGTCTCTAGCGCTTCCTCGACGGCATCGAGCAGGTTCGGATCTGGACTGACCAGCAACACCTGCGAATCCACGCCATGTTCGGCCTGGGCGAGCAGGTCGGCGGCGATGAATTGCGGGTCGGCGTTGGCGTCGGCAATAACGAGCACTTCGGATGGTCCGGCCGGCATGTCGATCGCAGCACCATCAGGATCGGCCGCGACCGCGAGCTTGGCCAGAGTCACGTAGCTGTTGCCGGGACCGAACAGCTTGTCGCAGCGCGGCACCGTATCGGTACCGTAGGCGAGCGCCGCAATCGCTTGCGCGCCGCCAAGCTTGATCACCTGCGAGATTCCGCAAAGACGCGCGGCGACCAGAACCAGCGGATCGGCGCTGCCGTCGGCACGCGGCGGTGTCGCCAGCACGATCGTGCGGCAGCCGGCGAGTCGCGCGGGTATCGCCAGCATCCATACCGTGGAAGGCAGCGGAGCGGTTCCGGCCGGAGCATACAAGCCGACCCGGTCGATCGCGCGGATCACCTGCTCGCAGAGTACGCCGGGTGCGGTCTCGACGGCGATGGCTGCGGGAATCTGCGCAGCGTGGAAGGCGCTGACGCGCGCGATCGCATTGCGCATCGCGCTGCGCAGATCAGCACCGACCTGTTCGTCGGCGGCGCGGAACTCCATTTCGCTGACCCGGAAATCGTTCAGGTCACAGCCATCGAATTGCCTCGTCAACTCGCGCAGCGCGGCGTCGCCACGTGCGCGCACTTTCGCGATCGTGGCGCGCACGTTGTCGATCTGCCCTTGATCGCGCACCAGTGCGGGTCGCGCCAGCGCGGCTGCGCGTGCCGCCTCATCAAGCGATGCCCACTGGAGGCGTTGCACGCGCGCCATCGGCACGGCGGATTGCAATGTTGACGACGCGCTCACGCCAGCATCCTCTCGACATTAAGCACCATGACGCTGCTCGCGCCGAGGCGCTTGAGTTCTTCGAGGTGATGCCAGTCGAGGGTGACGCCGCATAAGGCCTGCACGGCGATATCGTCGGGACGTCCATCCAGACTCAACACGCTCGGCGCGTTCTGCGCGGGCAGCAAGCGGGTGATGTCGGCGAGCGCGGTGCGTGGCGCCTGCATCATCAACAGGCGCATGCCGTCGCCGGATTGCGCGCCACCGATGCGCGAGCACAGGCGCTCAATCTGTAGCGTCCGCGAAGGCGATTGCTTACGGGGACTCGCCGCCAGCACTGCTTCGCTTGAGAACACGGTGACGAGTTCCTGCAACTGGTTCGCGGCCAGCGTCGCGCCCGACGAGACCAGATCGCAGATCGCATCGGCCTTGCCGAGTCGCGGCGCAATCTCGACCGAACCGTTGAGCACGACGATCTCGGCGCCGATGCCGTTGGTACCAAGCCAATCGCGCAACAGCGCCGGATACGAGGTAGCGATGCGCATGCCGTCCAGATCGGCGACTTTCGTGATCGCCCCGTTCTGTGGAACCGCAATGGCGAGGTGACAGGCGCCGAAACCGAGCCCGCGGACTTCCTTCGGTGCCGGTGCATCGGCGCCGGCACGGCGCTGTTCGTCGAGCACGTTGCGACCGACCATGCCGAGCTCGCAACTGCCTTCGACCAGCAGGCCCGGGATGTCGTCATCGCGCACTAGCAGCACATCGATTGGAAGATTCTCGCCGTACAGGAACAGCCGATCGCGGCTGGAGCGAAACACCAGTCCGGCTCGGCGCAGCAGATCGAGCGACGCATCGGCGAGGCGACCGGATTTCTGCACGGCAATGCGCAGGCGCTCGGAACCGTTGCTCACGATGCGCTCCGGGTTCTTGCTGGCCGCTTGCCGGTGCTGGGGGTTCTTCGAATGGGCGCACGCGGTTTTTCGGCACGCGAGTTGGCGGTAGGCGATTTGCGCTTGGTTCGAGATGCTGCCAACGCGTAGCCGCCGGCGCCCTGATCGAGGCAGCGCGCCACGCGGCCGATCGTGGTGATGCTGACTGCGGTCGTTGCATGGATCTGCCAGTACGGCTCGCCGGCAACCAGATGAGGTACGACGCTCCAGCGGTCGCGCATCGCTTCGCGCTCGGCCGGCGTGCACAGGTCGTCGAGGAATGCCTGCATTTCGGCCACGCTGGACAGGCTGAGCAGGGCTTTGCACAACGACTGCTGGGCGCGGCTGGAGTCGACTTCGGGTTCGATTTGGCGTCGTTTCATCGTATTGATCTATTAATGCGTTAATACATTGACAATGCTACGCGGCTATTGTGCGATGCGTCAAGGGAGGTGCTACGGAAACTCCGGCGCCCGGCGAAGTCGCGCCCAGGCGTGGCTGACCGCGCAACGGATGGCGCAGTCACCGACCGCAGCGGGTGGCGCTTTCAATCGGTAGAATGCGCGCGCCGATTCCTGTGCAGATCCCTGTGCAGATCGCGCGGGTCCGAGCGCAGGCGCTGGCGGAAACCGCGAAGTCGGCGGCGAAGGCAAGGTTCCAACGAGGCGAAGCAGCAGATGATTCGAACCGCATTGATCGTCGCGTGGCTCACTGTCGCCGGTCCGGCAGACGCGTTTCAGCGCGTGCCTGACGGTGGCGCCGTGATCGCTGCGCCGATCACGATCATGACGACGCCATCCAGCAACACCGGAGCGGTGGCGCGCGATGCGGCTCTGATCGTGCACTTCTCGTCAACCGTGATCGTGCAATCGGGTTGGTATGTGATCGACTGCGCCCACAGCGGCATGCATGCGGCGCGAGTTTCCGGCGCGGCGAGTCGTTACACGATTCGTCCGCAGACGCCGTTCGATCTGCTCGAATCCTGCGACCTGAAAATCCGTGGCGACCGCATCGCGGCCGCCGACGGCGGCGGCGCGGCGGTTGCGGATGTCGTCGTCCACTTCGGCATCAGCGGCGTCGAAGGTGATTACTACGCTGGTGCCGATACCAGCAGCGGCGCTGCTCTCAAGACATGGCTGCACAACCGCATCAAGGATCACACTGCGTACCCGTATACCGCAGACACGACCGATACCTGGGACATTCTCAATGCGGCGGATCAAGATCCGAACGATGCGATGCATATCCTCGATATCTACAAGAACGCCTCATACGTGAAAATGAGCGGCGGCACTGGCAACTACAACCGCGAACACACTTGGCCTAATTCGTTGGGTTTTTCTAATAATCCCGGGAGCAGCGCAACGAATCCGCCTTACACCGATACGCATATGCTGTATCTGTCCGACGTGAGCTACAACGGGTCGCGCGGCAACAAGCCGCTGACGAACTGCCCGTCGGGCTGTACCCAGTTGACGACGCTGGCCAACGCTGGATTCGGCGGCGGCAGCGGCCATGGCGATTCGAACTGGTATCAGACTCCCGATGGCAACACCGGCAGCTTCGAGATCTGGGATCACCGCAAAGGCGACATCGCGCGCGCCGTCATGTACATGGCAGTGCGCTACAAGGGCGGCACCAATTCAGTCGGTATCCACGAACCGAATCTGGAGCTGACCGACACGCGCGGCCTGATCGTCGGCATCAACGCACAACCGACCGGCGGCACCGCCTACATGGGCCTGCAATCTACCCTGCTCGCGTGGAACGATCTCGATCCCCCCGACGACCGCGAGCGGCTGCGCGATGAAGTCGTGTTCTCCTACCAGCACAACCGCAATCCGTTCGTCGATCATCCCGAGTGGGCGCGTTGCGTGTTCGAGAACGTGCCGTGCCCGCAGGCGGACGATGAGATCTTCCAGAGCGACTTCGACTGACCAGCGCGCTGCAACGCAGGACGCAGCGCTCACTTGGCTGCGCGACGCCTTTTGTCGGGCGTCGGGGCAGTCTTGATCGATGTCGCATTGACAGTTGCTGCCGTTGCCAACGCAGCTGCGTGCGGGTCCAGTAGCGCGCGCGGGAGTCTGAACAGGTCGGCGAATTGCATGAGGAATCCGGCCATTGCCGAGCTCTTGCGCCAGATCATTGCGATGCGCCGGTGCGGTGCATGTCCGCGAAATTCGATCAGGCGGATATTGTCGACTTGCGCTACCGGCGGCATCACGGCGAGCGCCGGCAACAGGGTAACGCCGACGTTTGACGCGACCATTTGCCTGAGTGTTTCGAGACTGGTCGCGCGGAAGCCAGTCTTTTCGCCGGCTCCGGCGAGCTCACACACGTCGAGTGCCTGATCGCGCAGACAATGGCCGTCTTCGAGCAGCAGCACACTTTGATCGGCGAGATCGTCGAGCCGCAACGCCTTGCGTGACGCGAGCGAATTGCCTTCGGGCACGGCCAGCACAAAGGGTTCCTCGAACAGGAATTCGCTATGCAGCTGATGATCGTGGATCGGCAGTGCGAGTATGCCGGCATCGAGCTTGCCTTCACGCAACTGGCGCAGCACGACTTCGGTCTTCTCCTCGACCAGCAGCAGCTCGAGGCGTGCGAAGCGCTTGCGAATGTTCGGGACCACATGCGGCAATAGATACGGTGCGAGCGTCGGGAAGATGCCAAGCCGCAAGGTGCCCGATTCCGGATCGAGCGTACGTCGCGCGATTGCGCGAATCTGTTCGACCTCGTTGAGCACATCGCGCGCGCGATGTGCGATTTCGCGGCCAACCTCGGTCAGCAACACTTTGCGCGGTGTGCGCTCGACCAGCGTCACACCAAGTTCGTCTTCGAGCTTCTTGATCTGGGTCGACAGGGTTGGTTGGCTGACAAAACTTGCCGCAGCGGCCTTGCCGAAATGACGGTGCTCGGCAAGCGCAACGAGATAACGCAGATCGCGCAGGTTCATGGCGAAGACTTTCCATAGATAGGAACTATGGAAAGTATATTCACAATCGACAACATTGATTGTCTGCGCAGGTTGCGAGCAGCGTGTGTGGTCACTGATATGTTTCGTAGAACGCGGCCAATTGGTCGCAATCGCATCGCGCGCAGTAAGATGT
>JBDTOS010000165.1:0-6284 GCA_039933095.1 Dokdonella sp. | reverse complement strand
GTCGTCGTATCGCCGATGCTCGACGACGAGGGAGGTGTCAGCAAGATCTTGGCAATCTCTCGTGATATCACGGTGCAGCGCGGCGTCGCTGCAGAAGCAAAATGGGTAAGTGAGCACGATCAATTAACCGGACTGCCAAACCGTCGCCAATTCAATGAGACGCGGCGCGCCGAATGGCAGCGAGCGCTGCGCCAGCACGAGCCGCTTGCCCTGCTGATCGTTGACATCGACGATTTCAAGAAATTCAATGACGACCGGGGTCATGGTGATGGTGATCGTTGCCTCGCTACCGTTGCAGGATCGATCCAGAACACGTTGCTGCGCCCCGGCGATTTCTGCGCGCGCTACGGCGGCGACGAGTTCATCGTGCTGCTGCCCAATACCGCAATCGATGGTGCCCTGCACATTGCCGAACGCATGCGCAGCAACGTGCACGCGTTGGCGATTGCCCACGCCGAAAGCACCGACGGCACAATCACTGTCAGCATCGGAGTGGCCGCACTGACTCCGAACACGGACGACGATGGCCGTCTGTTCGAAGCGGCCGATGCGGCGCTCTACAATGCAAAAAACCTCGGCCGAAATCGCGTCGAGACTGCCGAGATTGCCACGCAGCCGCAGTCCCGCGATCGAGACACGCCAGTCGATTCGCTACACCAGTAACGGCTTTTGTACGCCGGCGTTCCGTAAGCGCGCTGGTCAGTCCCTTTGGCGGATAAGGCCGCTCTGATCTATTCCACGCAGGCGGCAGGCATGTCCAGGGCAGAGTTGACAAACCTTCGCTTCGACAATGCATTCGTGCGCGACTTGCCCGGTGATAGCGAACGTGGGCCGCGCTTGCGACAAGTCCATGGAGCTGCGTATTCCCCGGTTGAGCCGACGGCCGTCGCGGCACCACGTTTGATTGCGCACTCGCGCGAAGTGGCGACGTCACTGGGACTTAGCGATGCCGATGTCGCTTCCCCGCTGTTCGCGCAGGTGTTCGGCGGCAATGCGTTGCTCGGCGGCATGCAGCCGTTTGCGGCGAATTATGGTGGGCACCAATTCGGCCATTGGGCTGAACAACTGGGTGACGGGCGTGCGATTTCGCTTGGCGAGACCATCAACGCGCGTGGTGAGCGCTGGGAACTACAACTAAAAGGCGCGGGGCCGACGCCGTATTCACGCAGTGCCGACGGGCGCGCGGTGCTGCGGTCGTCGATCCGTGAATTCCTGTGCAGCGAAGCGATGCACCATCTCGGCGTGCCGACGACGCGTGCACTGAGTCTGGTTGCGACAGGCGAATCCGTCGTGCGTGACATGTTCTACGATGGTCATCCGCGCGCCGAACCGGGTGCCATCGTGTGCCGGGTGGCGCCGTCTTTCATTCGTTTCGGAAACTTCGAGTTGCCGGCGTCGCGCGGCGATGTCGAGTTGCTGGAAAAATTGGTTGATTTCACGATCGCGCGTGATTTTCCCGAGATCGATCATGGTGCGAATGCAAGCGCGCGCTGCAGCGAATGGTTCGCGCACGTGTGCGAGCGTACCGCGCGCATGGTTGCGCATTGGATGCGGGTGGGCTTTGTTCACGGTGTCATGAATACCGACAACATGTCGGTCCTCGGCCTGACGATCGACTACGGACCTTATGGCTGGATCGACAATTTCGATGCCGACTGGACACCGAATACGACTGACGCCGAAGCGCGGCGCTATCGCTTCGGCCAGCAGCCGCAGATTGCATACTGGAATCTGACACGACTCGCCCAGGCATTGGCGCCCCTGTTCGAATCGGTTGATCCGTTGCACGCCGGATTGCAGCGCTATGCAGAGGTATTCGCCACCGCCGATCGCGACAACATAGCGCGCAAGCTCGGCCTTGCCGAATGCCGCGATGATGATCTGATCCTGATGCAATCGCTGCATGGCTTGCTGCAATCAGCCGAGGTCGATATGACCTTGTTCTTCCGCGCGCTTGCCGATATCGATATCGCTGCGCCGAATTTGAAGCCGCTGCGCTCGGCGTTTTACGACGAGGGAAAAATGCATCGCGCGGAAAGTGATTTCTCCGCATGGCTGATTCGCTATTGCGCGCGGGTCGGTTCCGACTCGCTGGCGGTAGGCGTACGCATTGAGCGCATGAATTCCGCCAATCCGCGTTACGTGCTGCGTAACTATCTCGCTCAGCAGGCAATCGATCGCGCCGAACAGGGCGACGAGTCGGAAATCCACGAACTGCATGATGTCATGCGCCGCCCTTACGACGAGCAACCCGGGCGCGAGCGCTATGCAGATCGTCGACCCGACTGGGCGCGCAATCGCGCCGGCTGTTCGATGCTTTCGTGCAGTTCCTGATTCGAGATGGATTGAGCTATTTCTCGATCAGCACGGCAAACCCGCGCAAACCGTCGACGCGGCTGCATACGATCTTCACGCAGACCAGCATTGGCACGGCCAGCAGCAGGCCGAGGATGCCCCACAGCCAACCCCAGATCAGCAGCCACAGGATGATCGCAAGCGGGTTGATGCTGATCGTGCGACCGAGCGCAAGCGGCGTGGCAAATTGTCCTTCGATCAGGTGCAGGCCGAGATATCCGGAAGCGGGCAGGAATGCTGCGGCCAGCGTCGGGAATTGGGATAGCCCGACCAGTGCGAGCATGCTTGCCATCACCAACGGACCGACATAGGGTGTCAGGTTCAACAATGCAGCCATCGCGCCCCACAGGATCGGCGTTTCGACGTCGAGCGCCCACAACAGGGTTGCCGTCGCGATGCCGAGGCCCATGCTGGTCGCGCAAATCGTCATGACATAGCGCGAAAGATCGCTCTGGATCGCACGCACGATATCAACCGTCAGGCGCTTCTGTTCCCAGGTCGGCCGCAACGTCAATATCTTGCGCAATACCGTGTCGCTGTAAATGAGGAAGAAGTAGGTCAGCAACACGACTGCGAGTGCGCTGGCGAATACTCTCGGCGTAGCTGACAGCAGCGATTTCGTAGCCGATACATCGACGATGCGTTGGTTGCTGGTTTTCCCATCGCCGGTGATATCGCCGAGTGACTCGGTCATCTTGCTTGCTTCTTTGAATGGCCGAACCAGCGCCTTGAGCTTTGGCGTCGCATCGCGCAATACCTGCGGTGCGCGGCCAACCCATTGCGACGCCGATGGATACAGCGCATTGCCGATACCGACCAGCACGGCCAAGAAGGCCGTGACCAGGAGCAGCGCGCCAATCCAGCGCGGCAGCCAACCCCGGCTAAGGCGCTTCATCGCCGGACTCAGCAACAGCGCAAAAAACACCGCGAGCAAAATCGGAAGAATCAGATCGCTGGCGAGATAGCAGGTGTACAGACCACCGCCGACAACCAACACAGTCAGCAGCCGTTTGATGCTTCGATTGATCTGCATCTGTGCCTCGCGTACATCGTACGAGGAACTGGTCGGCGGTTCCTGCGCGCCTACTGTCGTCGATGCTGCCTCGGCAGCGACAGCAACGGGGCTTTGCTCGATGCTTGCCTCAACTATCGTTTTCGCCGCGCGCACGTTTTCGTCGCTCGGTGGCGGCACTTCCTGATGGGATGAAGTCGATGCTGTCATTGCGCGGCTCGCAAGATAATCTCGCGGATACTGCACGCCATTCGATGACGCGTTGGTAAACAACGCGTTGCATTTCGCGTCCAGTGCGTCATCAGGTCCACGGATGCGCGGTCGAGAATGGCGGCCACTCAGCGCGGGTGAGATGCGTTTCGATCACGGTTGGCACCGAGTTTGCGATCGAGGCTTCCGAACAGTTTCTTGAACAAGCGCGAGAATTTTCCGCGCCTGGTTTTGCGCAACATCTCGTCAGCGCTGGTCAGCCAGGCAATCTGGATCACGCGGCGTTCGCCTTCGTGCGGAAGATGGCCGTGGAACGAATTGTCGGCGCGCCGGAACATCACGAAATTTCCGTACACCGGTTTGATTTCCGGCGCGACAGTGTCGTCGATCGCATCAATGCGATTGAGAAAACGCAGACAACCCTCGCTTCCATGCGACCAGGATTTGTTGAAATAGATCAGCGCGGTCGCAATCTTCGAACGGCTGTCGGTATGAATCGTGCCATGGCGCTTGTTGAGCAAACGGCAGATGGTTACCAAGCTTGGATATTGCGCGAGATGGTCGATGCCGAGCAGGCCACCGACGGCGTCGGCGAATGCAGGCGAAGTCAGTTGATCAATCAGACCATTGATTCCCGGTCCACAGTCGGCCGGTTCGTGTGGAAAGAAACCGGCACTGGGATAGCGCGGGAAATCATTGGCCAAAGCGACACGCGCTGATTCGGGCAAGACACCTTCGGCGATCAGAAACGAAAATGGCTCCATGTAGACCCGGCTTTCAGGGCCGTCAAGGATTTGCGAAAGCAGATGGCTCGAAGTAATCGTCATAGCGAAGTTGCTCGCTGCGCGGGTCATGAACGGTGAAGGCGCATGCTGTCAAGGGTAACAGCGAAGCGGGTGCTCGCGGCAGTAACTCTTTGCGCGGCGCGAAGCATCCCATTTCACTCTTCACTCGCGGCAGCGTTCAACGAACCGGGTTTGTCCTTCAGCGATCGAAGAATGAATCATCGGTCATTCCAATCTGGTCACTCCGGGCCGATTGCGGCTCTCGCAGCACGCGCGAGCATCGCCTCGCGACGGGCGATATAGACGCTCGCGCCAATGATGATTGCCGCGCCGAGCGCGGTGTAGTGATCGACCGCTTCGTCGAACAGAATCCACGCCAGCACCGCGACGACCAGCAGTTGCAGATAGCTGAACGGGGCGAGCACCGAAGCGTCTGCGAGTTTCAGGGCGCGCGTCCAGCAATAGTGGCCGCCGGTGCCGAGCAAGCCTGCCAGCGCTAGCCACGGCCAGATATTCGCTTGCGGCCATTGCCATACCAGCAAGGCGGCCGGCAGCGTCAGCGGCACCCACAAGAAAGTCGTCAGCAGCACGATGGTGTCGGGTTTTTCGGTGCGCGACAGGAACTTGATGCTGATCGTCACCGCGCCGCTCAGCAATGCGGCGAGCAGGGCCACCATGCTCGCCTCAGAGAAACTGTGGCCGGGTCGCACGATGATCAGTACGCCGATGAAACCGGCGATAACGGCGCTCCAGCGGCGCATGCGTACAACCTCGCCGAGCACCAGCACAGCACCGATCGTGACGAACAGGGGTGATGAATAGGACAGTGCGATTGCCTGCGCCAGGGGCATGTTCACGATCGCCCAGAATCCGGCCAGCATCCCGACCATGCCGAGTGCGCAGCGCAGCAGGTAGAAGCTGAACTTCGGTGTGCGCAGAATCGCAAAACCATTGACGGCAAGCAGCGGCAGAGCAAACACGGCGCCGAAAAAGCTGCGAAAGAACGCAATCTCGAACGGATGCAGCTGCTGCGATGCGAGCCGAACCGTAACCGCCATGATGCCGAACAAAGTCGCGCTTGCGGCCATCAGCAGCGGTGCGCGGAGCGGCACCGGCGAAATCGACGGGATCGGATTCGGGGCGTTCAAGCGAGTCGATCGATCACGGCGCGAGCTGGCAGTCCTGGCGCGAATACGGCCAGACATGGTAACCCGCCGCCGCAGTTTCGTATCAGCGGTGGCCCTGTTACTCGGTCTCGATTACTCTGGGCCAATCACCCAACGGATGGGCGCTATCACTGTGACAAGATCACCGGGCTGACCGCATACCGATGACACCCATTATTCCCGCATTCGTAGTCGCCATTCCCGCGCGTCATGGTTCGACGCGATTGCCCGGCAAGGCACTGCTGCCGATTGGCGGTGTCCCGATGATTGTGCGCGTCGCCCGCTGTGCGCTGGAGGCAGGTGCAGGCGAGGTTGTCGTCGCAACCGATGACGAACGCATCGCGGCGGCGCTCAGGGAAACCGAGGCGCGGGTCGTGATGACACGAACCGATCACCCATCAGGCAGCGATCGCCTGGCCGAATGCGCCGGCATTTGCGGCTGGAACGACGATCAAATCGTAGTCAATCTGCAAGGCGATGAGCCGTTCGCACCAGCGAGTGGAATCCGCGCGGTCGTGAGCACGCTGGCTGAATCAGATGCCGAGATGGCGACGCTGGCAACGCCGATCGATGACATCGCACAGGTATTCGATCCTGCTTGCGTCAAACTTGTTCGCGATAGTCTCGGAAGGGCAATGTACTTCAGCCGCGCGCCGCTGCCGTGGGCGCGCGATGTATTTGCTTCGGATCGAAATCAACTACCGTCGAGTACCGAGTTCCTGCGTCATATCGGCATCTATGCCTATCGCGCCGGGT
>JBDTOS010000164.1:0-6346 GCA_039933095.1 Dokdonella sp. | reverse complement strand
TGCGCGTCGAGGGGCGCAGCGTGCAAGTGCTGTTTGCCACGGCCGGCGTTGTGCGCCTGTACGCCGCGCACTCGGCACCGCTCTCGCGTGCCGACTTTCGCGACGGCCAGCATGTCGTCGGCAAGGGGATTAGTTTTGCGATCGATCGGGTCGAGAACGTCAATGGCCTGTTGACCTATCACGGGCATGGCAAGCGCCTGAGTGAATCGGAACTTGACGACACGCAGTCGGTATCGCGAGCCGACGAACGTCTTTTGTCAGGGCGCGTCGATCGCGCCGATCGCTTCGAGTTTCGCCACGAGGCATTGACTCGACGCGCCGAAGCACGGCGTTCGCCGGCGTTCGGCCTGGCTTCGGCGCGCATCGATCTGATCCCGCATCAGTTGCGCGTCGCGGAAATCGCCAGCGCGCGGCGTCCTCCGCGCGTATTGCTCGCCGACGAGGTCGGACTCGGCAAGACCGTCGAAGCCGGCATGACCCTCGCCCACCTTCTCGCGATCGGTCGCATCGATCGCGTGCTCGTATTGACACCTGAAAGTCTCATGCATCAATGGTTCGTCGAACTGCTGCGCCGTTTCAATCTGTCGTGTTCGTTGTTCGACGAGGAACGCTGCGAGGCGATCGAGGGCGCCGGTGACGGTCGCAATCCATTCGAGGACGAGCAACTCGTCATGGCCAGCATCGATTTTCTGGCCAACTCGGAATCGCGTGCGACACAGGCGTTAGCTGCTCCCTGGGATATGGTCGTGGTCGATGAGGCGCATCATCTGGCTTGGTCGCCGGAAGGTGCGAGCGCCAGCTACAAACTCGTCGAGCAGCTGGCTACGCGTTCGCCGGGTTTGATTCTGCTGACCGCGACGCCGGAACAACTCGGCCGCAGCGGGCATTTCGCGCGACTGCGCCTGCTCGATCCCGCGCGTTACAGCGATCTTGATCGCTACATCGCCGAGGCCGACGATCTGCTCGCACTGTCGCGCATCGCCGACGCCCTGCAATCGGGAGCTGAACTCGATGCTGCGGCGCGCACCGATCTGGCACGACGCCTCGCTGACGACCCGAAACTTGCTGCGCTCGTCGAGCAACCAATCACGCCGGTCAGCGCCGGCACCATCGTCGATGCCTTGATCGATCGTCACGGCACCGGCCGCGTCATGTTCCGCAATCGGCGCGCCCAGGTGGGCGGGTTTCCGGATCGTGTTCAGCGTATCGAAACCCTGGATGGACTCGAACTCGACGACGCGGAACGTCAGCATCTGCTCGCCGAGTTTCATCTCGACCTGTTGATCGATCCGCCGACCAGCGATATCGACTACAGCGCCGATCCGCGTCTCGCTTGGTTGCTCGCATTGATCGGCCAGACCGGCAGCGACAAACTGCTGCTGATCTGTCGCAGCGAAGCCAAGGTGCTCGCGCTCGAAGAAGCATTGCGCACACGCAGCGGCGTGAAGGTCGCGCGCTTCCACGAAGGCATGAGCTTGCTCCAGCGCGACCGAAACGCTGCGTTCTTCGCCGATCCTGAAGGCGCGCGCCTGTTGCTGTGTTCGGAAATCGGTTCCGAAGGACGCAACTTCCAGTTCGCCCATCATTTGATTCTGTGGGATTTGCCGCTTGATCCCGACCTTCTCGAACAGCGCATCGGTCGCCTCGACCGCATCGGCCAGAAACACGATATCGAGATTCATGCCGCCGCGTTTTCCGGCACCGCACAACAACTGCTGCTGCGCTGGTACGACGAAGGGCTTGATGCATTCCACAGCAGTCCTTCCGATGGACGCGAACTGCTCAAGCGCTATGGACGCACTCTCGTGAAGCTTGCTGATACGCACGCGCACGGCGGCGAAGATATCGATATCGAATGCGATGTGTTGATTGCCGAAACGCAGGCGACGCACGCCGAGTTGTCAGCGCTCGTACACGGCGGGCGTGATCATCTGCTCGAACTCGCGTCGCAACACGAAGCGCGCTCGCAATACCTGCTGCATGCGATGACGGCGTTCGACAACGATCCGGGTATCAGCGATTTCGTGCTGCGGCTATTCGAGCAATTCGGCGTCGATCACGAAGAACTCGCAGCGAATGTGCTGCTGCTCGATCCGGAATATCTGAGCACCGAGGGTTTTCCGGGGCTCAAGGACGGCCCGCAATCGGTCACCTTCGATCGCGCTACCGCGCTCGCGCGCGAAGATCTGCCGCTGCTGCGCATGGATCACCCGATGGTGGTCGGATCGATCGATCTGATTCTCGAAGGCGAACACGGCAACGCAGCATTTCTGGTCGACGATTCGCTGCCGCCACGCAGCGCGCTGCTCGAATGCGTGTACGTGCTCGAATGCATTGCCGATCGTGAGCTCAGCGTTGATCGCTATCTGCCACCGCTGCCAATTCGCGTCGTCGTCGATTCGCGCCTGCAAGCGCGCAGCGACTACCGCGCCAGCCCCGAGAGCCTGCGCCGCGCGACCAATCGCGTGATCGAATACTCGCGCTATCGTCCGATCCTCGACAAACTCGTGCCCCCGCAACTCGTCGCCGCCGAAAAACTCGCCCGCGAACGTGCCGACATCGAAACCGCCGCCGCACTCGAAAATGCCGAACGTGATTTGAAAGCAGAACACGCACGCCTGACCGCTCTCGCCCGCGTCAACCCCGGTGTGCGCCAGGATGAAATCGATGCGATAAGCAGTGAGCTTGAGGCATTGCGCGTCGCGATTCCAAACGCACAGCCGCGCCTCGATGCGGTGCGTTTTGTCTGCAGTGCAGATTTTCTCGCGCTACGTTGAATCCAGCATGCTGGAAGAGTTTGTGCCGAGGTATTCTGTCTCACAAGTTGACCGTGACATGGAACTCGCTGGAGTATCGGCCGATCGTTGGGAACGAAAAGTATCTGGTCCCGTGACCCTTAGTACCCACGAAAAAGGAACCGGCTGCCCACAAGGAGGAGTTCATTCCATTTGGGTTGAACTCAGCGAAGCGCAGCTAGCGGCATCGTCGACAAGATCCAAGAGCTGGGCTATACAATCCGGTCTACGCAGTGCGAGCTTCATTGCGTTGCCGGACGCCGACCTTTCTCAATCCAATCGGTCAATGCGGTGAACGCCGCAGACGTTTGTTCGGGCGAAAAGCCGCAATGCCCCTCTCCTGTCGACGGCAGTACAGCTAGATCGTTAGCGTCACCAGCGGCTGTCACAAGTGCCGGATAAATTGAATTGAAGCGCTTCGGCACAGTCGGGTCGTCGTTGTTCGACTGAATCACGACTGGTTTGCTGATGCGGCCGGTCAGGTTCGATTGCTCCGCAAGGTATCGCATCGCCATTGCGTCGCCGGCATAGCGGCGCGCCCCCCTGTTGAACGCCACGTCATCACCGAAGCCGGCATAGACCGTAGCACGGTTATCGACCGGGAACCCGCCGGCACGCGTCTGCATTTCACGCAGCACCAGATAGTTGAGCATCAGTGCTCCAGCCAACGCGGGACGCACTACTTCTAGACGCCGCGACAACGCTTCTGCGGCCGTTTCGTTCTTCTGCAGCGCCGCTTCCAGAACTTCGGGATCCACCATCGGCGGCGACGCCGGGTCGGCGAGTCCGCCTGGTGCCAGTCCGAGCGCGTCGGGGAACCAATAGTCGAACGCAACGAGCGAGGTCACTACGGCTTCGTTGAATGCCGTTGTCGCGGGAACGTTGACACCGCAAAGCGAGAGCGCACCGCTGTAGCGTGCCCCGAATTTTTCCAGACTGGCAAGGGCGACATAGCCCCCCAACGAAAAACCGACCAGATAGGTGCGACTCGGCGCACCATACTTTCCTGCAAAATACGCGCGCAAGTGTTCGTTGTCGGGCACCGCATCGGCTACAGACCATCCTTGCGATGCATACGCGCTCGCAGCCACTGCATAGCCCTTCGCGAGAAACTGTGGCGCCGCTTCGTTCTGCGGCCACGGCGTCGCGCGCGGCACTCCTTTCGGCTCGTAGCCGTGCAGCAACATCACCAGTTCCCCATTCCAGTTCTGCGGAATGTCGACGCGATACGGCACGTCCTGTAACGCACCCGTTTCAGTAACCGGACCTACAACATGCTTTGCGGTACGCAGACTTTGCACACCCGTTGCGCTGCAACCGCTGACGAGGCCGAGTGCGGTCGTCAACGCGCCTGCAAGAATATTTGCTTTCCAGCTCATTCGAGTTGCTCCGTATTGATTGCAAGATTTTGGGGTCGGGTCCAGCATCGCCGCGACATGGAGGCAACCCAGTCCGTAGGGTGCATCTCGGATGCGCCGATTGCCACATTCTCGCCGATTGAGACATTCTCCAAGTCGCATCCAAGATGCGACCTACGGGGAAATTTTTGGGTTGGACCCAGCATCGTCGCAACATGGAGGCGACTCCGGCTCGAGTCGCTCACTGACTGCGAACCCCGAATCTTCGCCTCTTTGTTGAACGCATTGCGCTGAATTTGTCTCAGGCCGCTTTCGGATAGCGCATCATCAGCGCAAGCAGCGCGGCAATTTTTTCGCGCAGTTCACGGCGATCGACGATCATGTCGATGGCGCCGTGATCGAGCAGGAATTCGGAGCGCTGGAATCCTTCGGGGAGGGTTTCGCGAACTGTCTGTTCGATGACGCGTGGGCCGGCGAACCCGATCAGCGCTTTCGGTTCGCCGATGTTGATATCGCCGAGCATGCCGAGGCTGGCGGAAACGCCACCGGTGGTCGGATGGGTGAGCACCGAGATATACGGAACACCTGCGGCACGCAGACGGGCAAGTGCAGCCGAGGTCTTGGCCATCTGCATCAGCGAGAACAAACTCTCCTGCATGCGCGCGCCGCCGGTCGCCGAGAAGCACACCAGCGGAATTTTCTCGGCCAATGCGTGCTCGGCGGCGCGCGCGAACTTCTCGCCGACGACCGAGCCCATCGATCCGCCCATGAACGAAAACTCGAACGCGCAAGCGATCAGCGGATGCGCGCTGAGCATTCCGCGCATGACGACCAGCGCGTCCTTTTCGCCTGTCTGTTTTTGTGCAGCCGTGATGCGATCCTTGTATTTTTTTGTGTCCTTGAACTTGAGCACATCGACCGGCTCCAAGCCGGCGAACAACTCTTCGCCGATGCCACCATCAAAGAATGTCTGCAAGCGCTTGCGTGCATTGATCGGATGATGATGGCCGCATTTCGGACACACCATCAGAAAACTCTCGAGCTCGGGGCCATACAGCACAGCACCACAGCCGCCGCATTTTTCCCACAAACCTTCCGGAACCTTGGCCTTGCTGTTGCCTTGCGTGCGGGCGCGCGAGGTCATCAATTTCTGCAACCAGTTCATGTCGTAAACCTCTCCCGAATCGATCGGTTGAATGGGGATGCTTGCGTCCGCGACGTTTGCGTGAGCCGTACGCGTCGGGGTCGCTGCGTCGCGTCGGCCCGACGCACGATGCGCTGGATCTGAGCCCGACGAGCCGGTCGAATCGTCACGCTGCATTGCTCGCCAAGCAGGCATCGAGGGCAGCGCGAATCGGTGCAAGAAATCCTGCTGCTCGATTGCAGGCGTCGCTACCATCGGCACTGTCAGCAAGACGCTCGACCAACGCGCTGCCGATGACCACGGCATCGGCAAATTGCGCAATCATCGCCGCCATCGCCGCATCGCGCACTCCGAAGCCTACTGCGACTGGAACATGGCTGCCGAACTTGATCAATTCAACTCGCTGGCGCACCGCATAGCTGTCGAGCTTGTTTGCGCCGGTGATGCCGGCGAACGAAACGTAATAGAGAAACCCCTGCGCCTGCTCGCGGATTGCGGCGAGCCGCGCGTCGGCCGTGGTCGGAGCAATCAGGTGAATCTGCTGCAAGCCGGCGGCACGCAGGTCTTCCAGCGTTGCTGATTCCTCGACTGGACAGTCGACAATCAGCACGCCATCGACACCTACTTCAAGCGCCTTGGCCGCGAACGCCGGGTAACCAAACATCTCGATCGGATTGAGATAGCCCATCAGAACGATCGGTGTCGTATTGTCGGTGCTGCGGAAATCGCGTACCCAACCGAGAATGTCGACTAGCCCGACACCTTTGGCCAGCGCGCGTTCGCTGGCGTGCTGAATGGTCGGACCATCGGCCATGGGATCGGAGAACGGCATGCCGAGTTCGATCAGATCGGCTCCGCTCTCGACCAGGGCGTGCATGATTGCGACGGTTGACTTCGGAAATGGATCGCCGGCCGTGACAAATGGAATCAGGCCGGTGCGACCGGCTTTCCCGAGTTCTGCGAAACGCCGATCGATGCGGCTTTCGGCAATCACAGCGAGATACCTTCGCGTTGCGCAATCGTATGCACATCCTTGTCGCCGCGTCCGG
>JBDTOS010000163.1:0-6349 GCA_039933095.1 Dokdonella sp. | reverse complement strand
TCGCCAGCTGCGGCATTGCCGGATGCAGACCGTAGTTCGAAGGCCCGCCGCCGCTCGCCGGCGTCAAACCATGCAAGCCGCTCGTCAGCGCAAGATCACCGCGCGAAGCGAGATAGTCGGTCTTTGCCTGTCCGCCGATCGGCACGATCGTGTTGATGCCGTCATTGCCGCCGTACAGAAAAACGCAGACCAGCGCCTTGTAGTCGCCGGCCCCGCGCGCTCCGATGTCGGCTGCGGCAGCGCTTGCGATCAACTTGAGACTGCCAAGCGCGGAGAACGCGCTGGCACCGCCCAGCGCCGCACAGATGCTTTTGCGCAGAAATTCCCGTCGGTTTACATGCATGGCGCAGTTCTCACGGGTTCTGGATCGTGAATGTTTCAGGATCGCGAAGATCAGCAGCGTTTCGGTTTCGCAATCTAGTCATTTCTGGATCGAATATTCGGGTGAATTCAGGATCAGATACAGCGCGTGCTGCACACGTGTGCGACCGAGATCGCTGCCATAGTCAGCTGCTGTCAATGCCGTCAATCGCGTGACCAGCACCGAACGCATGAAGGGCGACATCTGCCCCGACATGAACAAGGTGTTGTAGCTGTCGATTAGCCCACCAGGATTGCTCGCCGCAAGTGGCGCATCGCGATCCTGGAACATCTGCATGGTCGTGGGATCGTCGCTGTAATAGCAATCCTCGCTACCGGTGTAATTGCAGAAAATTTCGTCGAACAGATAGTTTGGCGTCGATACTACGAACGTGTCGCTCAGGATCTGGAATTCGGGAGCGACCAGCCCGCGGCTATGCACCTCGCCGGGCGGATAAAAGTCCGGCTTGTAGAAATTGAACACGGTTGGCGATTGCAACGGCGCCTGGCCGATCTGCTCGATGATCGGCGGATACGGATTGAGACTATCGACGCGACCGCTCGTCGAACGTGCAGCCATCGCGCGCCACATCTGGGTGATCTTCAGCAGTGGCTCGCGCAATTTTCCGAAGGTGTCAGGTAGTTGCCATTGGCCATAGCGTGCTTCGGCATCAAGCAGGATCGCCTGAACGACCGCACGCAAATCGCCACGTACGCCCGAGCCATTGTTGTTGAAAACAGTCGCGACGCGCTGCACGTAGGCAGGCGTCGGATTGCTCGTCACCAGCCGCTGGATCAGGCGCGTGGCGATGAACGGGCCGATATTCGGGTGGTAAAAAATATTGTCGAGTGCGGCAGTCATCTCCATCTGCGCATCGGCACCGTGAAGCAACACACCGCCGCTCAAGCCAACACCGTTGTAGTTGAGCAACTGCTTGTCCGACGTGTTGTCGTGGTACGCCTCGACCGGCTGCATCGGCAACTGCCACGGTGGATCGTCCTGGTTGTACGGACCGCAATAGAAATAAGTGTCCTCGTCGCAACACGGGTAGGAGGTGTCGTTGTCGCAACCGGTGTTGTTCCAGTCCCAGCCGGTAAATACGGCGGCAAAACCGCGCACGGCATTTTGATCGTATGTCGGAATCGGCTGACCGCCGCTGAGCTTCTGCGTTCCGTCGAGATTAAGCTGATACAGGCCGACCGAGAACAACTGGTTGACCTCGCGCGCATAGTTCTCGTCGGGATGGATGTTCTCGTTCGGGTCCGCTTTCTGATTCTGGATGGAACTCAGGAAAATACCCATCGCCGGATGCTTGGTCACATCCTCAAGCAGGTTTCGATAGTTGCCAAACGCATCGGCTACGAGCAAATCGTAAAAACTAGCGAGCGCCCATGGCTGGTAGTCGAGCGTGCCGTTGCTGTTCGAAACCACGAAGATCTGGCTCAATGCAAACGCCACGCGCTCGCGCAATGCGTCGGTCGGAATCGCGCCGCCGCGACTCGGATCCGGCGTGCCGGCCGAGTTGCTCGTCCATATCTGCAGGCGCGTGTGATCGGCGAGGTATTCCTCGGGAAATGTGATTGCAACCCAATCGAGATACTGCGTCTCGGTGGCCGCAGGTTCGGTGAACTGCTCGTTGAGCCACGCTTGATAGCCGACGCTGCGCAGGTGCGAGATGTCGGTGCTGGTCGGGCCAAACGTCGCCTGCGCAAGAAAGCGCGCTGCATCGGCATCGGTCTTCGGTCCGCTGGCGATACCGTCGAACGCATCGTGGAAACCGATGTCGGGTCGATGGCTCAGCTGCGCATGCGTCGACGATAGCGCCAGCAGCGCAACGATCCCAGTCAATGCTGCCGCGAGACGGCGACGAAAACACGGCAAGCCGTTCATGCAAACCTCGCCATCTACACGCCTGCATCAGGACGCGGGCATTTTATGCCACCCACACCGGCAAAAGTGGACGCCGATCACATATCGATTGCGTGTGTCTTGCGAAATATCTCTCTTACGATTCCAGGACGAACGGCATTCATGGTCAGTCGATGATTCCCGTCGCATTCCTATACATCGAGTCCCCGCTGGCGCAGTGCGTCGCTGTAGGCTTTGTTTATCTGCGTCGATTTGAGTTCCGCGAGCGCGCGCAAATCGGGACCGAGGCTGGCGACCTTGTCGGGGTGATACTGGCCAATCTGGCTCTTGTAGGCGCGTCGAATTTCGTCGGAATCCGCTGTCGGTGGAACGTCCAGCACTTCGTGCCAACGCGGTTCACGGCCTGAACTGCGTGAGCGTGCATCTTCCCAAACAGGTGGCTCGCCGGTATTCGATCGCTGATCGGGGTCGCCCTTGATTTCGGTTCGATCGCGCGCACTGTCGATGATCTTCGACACGATCCAATAACCTGCGACCAGGCAGGCAACGATGATTCCGATCTGGGTCAGTGGCATCGACATGTCTCGTTATCGAAATCGATTCAGATGCGCGTTGAGCGACTGCAAGCGTGAACTGTCTTCGGGTTCGGCATCCAGCGCGCCGACAATACGCTCGGCACAGTGCTGTTTCATGCTCCCCCAGGAGGGCGCGTCGAGCAGACGCGAACCTGCGTCCGGCAGTGGCTCGACGATGCGTTCTGCAAGCGTGATCCTTCGAATCAGATTCACCGCAAACGGTGGACACGCCAGGCACTCGAACGCGAGGGTCGCACAGCGCTTGGCGGACAGATTCAGCACCGCTCGCCGTCGGTACAACAGAATCAACGTAGTCACGATGCTCGCATAGTTCAGCACGATGGCAGCCAACACCAACGGCGTGCCCAATGGCGAGAAAAACCCCAACGGCAACAACACGAACAATGCCGATGCGGTGGCGATACAGGGCGGCGCGATCGAGCGATATTCATCGGTTCGGGTGGACCACTGAGTCGGGGCGGATTCGGTTTGCTCGGCGCCGAAAACCCAGGACAGGCGAAACGTGGGGAAGTGCGGTGTCAGCAGATTTGCGATGTAGAGCGAGCGTCCGAAAATCATCAACTGCCCATTGCCGAAAACGGTACGCCAGCGTTTGCGACGTGTGCAGATCAGCAGGCCTTCATTGGCGTACAGCAGCAGCGACGAATCGAGGACGTACAAGCCGATCAGCAAGCCCATCAATTGATACTCGTAGGCAAGCACCATCAGCTGATTGTTTCAGGTATTTTGATTCGTCATTCTGGCAAGCGGCACGGATCAGGATTGCTTGCGTTTGAAGAATTTACCGATCGCTGCAGACAATGCGACGACACCAGCGGCAATGAATTTCCAGCCTGCCGCGAGGGCAACGGCGATGGTCTTCCACAGCCCGGTTTTGGTGGCAATGGCCGCCGCGCCGCCGGCGACCAAGGCAGCCAAGCCGTATTCGGCAACCTTGTCGCCCGATTTGTATTCTGCATAGCGCTCGCCGTTGGCATATTGGTAGCTGCCTAGAGTGCTCTTGAACTCCTTGATGGATGCATCCAGCGCCTGCGGATCGGCGACCAGCACAGCAGACGTTACTCCGGTGCGACCGAGTATTCGCGTATTGAAATTGATCGCTTCGCCCTGGTTGCTGTCACGGCCATGGATGGCCCATTCCAGATGCTTGGTTGTGGTGTCGTAGTACGGTGGACGCTTCCAGCCGACCACGGTCATTTCCGGCCAGCCGCGCTGGCGACGCTCGCGGTTGCCGGCTTCCGTGCCCTGCTTGATCGAATCGAGGATGCTCGCGGCATCAATGCTCTCGTCGTCCTTGACGTAGCCATCTGCATCGAAGGTAAGGATTCCGAACCAGTGTAGATCGTCGGGAGCGATCAGGTACTCCTTTCCGCTGGAGAGATTCTGGTTGAGGGTCATGAATTTCTCGGTGTCCGCTTGATTCAGAAACATGTAGTTGGGCGGCACCTCGATGGACGCGATATTGAACAGCTCGACCTTCGTCGGTCCTTCCACCCAATGCAGTTTCTGCAACTCCTGCTGCACCGGGCTGAGCGGCTGCTCGGCGTCGGATTTAGCTTGTGCAAGAACACCGCCAGCAAGCGCGAGAAACGACAGCGTGAATGAAAGTTTGATGGTCGTTTGCATGCATGGGTCTCCCTGCAGTCGAGCGCGGCCCTGTTCAAAACACCACAGTAGATCGGACCGAATGAAGAATCAAATCCCACCAAAATCGAATCTGCGAAATCAAATCCTGACGAAATAGGGGATCGCCATCAGTATCGCGCCAATTAGCACCATCACGATCGAGTTCGATACAAAGTACGGAAATAGCATCAAGCCCACCCCGCACATGAACGGAATCGCCTTGCGCTGCTGCTTGCCATAAAGGAAATAGCCGAGGCCGATACAGCCAAACAGCAAACCCCAGACCAACGATGCTTCGGTGCTCACAGGGGTTCCTTTGTAGCGGTTGGTGCGGGGGTCGATGGAATTCCGAACATTTCCACAACCGAGGATCCCTCGCTGCGCGTTCCGGTTTCAAATCCGTCGTCAAAAATCTGATCGATATCCAGCTCGATCGCACCCACATCGCAAACGGCTGTGCCGTCGCCATCGCCGTCCTGTGGGCGCGCTACGCCGCGTTGGTCGACTCCTGCACACCCGCTAACGACGCCGTGATCGATCGCATTGGGTCCAGGTAACCGGGTGCGCGTGAAGCCGCCGTTGTCTGTCAATGAGCCAAGTCCGGGATCTATGTTTGTTTGATCGCTCACTTGCGGAGTAAAGGTACAACCGGCCGTATGACCGATGATGTTGCCGCCCGCGAGCGAGTTGGCATTTCGGCAATCGTCTGCCAATGAACCAGGACCGTTGCCGGCAAGGATCGTGTTGCTGAGGAACACCAGACCGGTTCCGCCGTGCACATCATGGATGCCGCCGACAGTGGCGCTGGAACCCGATGCGTGGTTGTCGGCTACGGTCGAATTGACCAGGGTCAAATGGGTTCCGCCATCATTGAGGATCGCTCCGGGATTACCGGCATTTCCGCTGATGGTCACGTTCTCCAGCACGACATTGTTGCCGTGACTCAACTCCAGTGCCCCCGAAAAGCGAGCGGTGTTGTTTGCGATCAAGGTGCGGCGCAAGGTGACCGGTGCCGAACCGTCGACGTAGATCGCTCCTGCGAAGTCACCGCGGTTGTCGCTGATTTCGCTGTCGTCGAGACTGAGGCAACTCGTTGCGCCCGATGTGACGATGCCACCTGCCATTGATTGCATCGAACCCACGGCAGCCGGGTCGGTATTGCCGATGATGCGCACATTGACACCTTGCAGACACCCGAAATTGTCGACGCCCGCTGCCCCGCCGAAAGCGGCAACGTGATTGCCCCGAATCGTTACCTTGGTGAGATTGGCAGTGACGCCAGTACCGATACGCAACCCGGCACCGCGCGTGGTGGAGCCGCCGGCCGTCATGAAACCGTTGGTCAAGGTGAGATCGTTGATCGCGATCGAGCGCGATACAGCTGCGGGACGCAAATCGAGAACGCGATCAATCGCGCCCCCATCGATGATCGTGAGTTCCGTGCCCGCACCCAGGATGGAAATGTCGTCGGTCACATCGAGATCGCCACTCGCCGAAAGATCCTCACCGATGCCGGCGAGACTCAAGGTGAATGTTCCCGCAGGCAAAACGATCGTATCGTTGCCGACCAGCGCATTAGCCTCCTGGACGGCCGCACGCAAGCTGCAATGACCGACGGCATCCGCGCAGATGCCATCGCCAGGAAGTACATCGAAGCTGTCACCATTGAAATTCACACTGAAAGTCGCCGCGTATCCGGCGGTTGCTGACGAGAGCAGGCTCGCGGCGACAAATAGGCTTGACAATTTCACTTATTGTTTCCAGCTAACGCATTACAAATTCTGGTAATTGGGTCCGCTCCCACCCTCCGGCGTCACCCAAGTAATGATCTGGTACGGGTCCTTGATGTCGCAGGTCTTGCAGTGGACGCAGTTGGCGGCGTTGATCTGCAGGCGCT
>JBDTOS010000162.1:0-6386 GCA_039933095.1 Dokdonella sp. | reverse complement strand
GTGACCGACACCGGTGCCGATGCATCGATGATCTTTGTACCGCCGCCGTTCGCCGCTGATGCAATTCTGGAAGCGGCCGATGCCGGCATCACCATCATCGTCGCGATCACCGAAGGTATTCCGGTGCTCGATATGCTGCGCGTCAAGAACGTGCTCAAGCAGTATCCCGATACTGTGCTGATCGGCCCGAACTGCCCCGGCATCATCACGCCCGGCGAGTGCAAGATCGGCATTATGCCCGGCCATATTCATAAGCCCGGCACGGTCGGTATCGTCTCGCGCTCGGGCACGTTGACCTACGAAGCGGTGTTCCAGACCACCAACGCGGGTCTCGGTCAAAGCACCTGCATCGGCATCGGCGGCGATCCGATCAACGGGCTCAACTTCATCGACTGCCTGCGCCTGTTTCAGGACGATGAGCAAACCCAAGGCATCATTATGGTTGGCGAAATCGGCGGCAGCGCCGAGGAAGAAGCCGCCGAGTTCATCATCGAATACGTGACCAAACCCGTCGTCGCCTTCATCGCTGGCGCCAGTGCTCCAGCCGGAAAGCGCATGGGTCACGCTGGCGCGATCATCTCGGGTGGAAAAGGCACAGCAGCAGCAAAGTTCGAGGCGCTGGAGAAAGCGGGCGTTACGACGGTCAAGTCGCCCGCCGATCTCGGCAAGACCCTCGCTGCGAAGATGTAGTTCTCCGAGGCGCGAGTCGCTGCCATGTCGAGCCTGCGTTTCGCCCTGGCCCAGTTCGATTTTGCCGTTGGCGCGGTGAGTGCCAATGCGGCGCGGATGCGCGCGCTGATGGCCGACGCCCAAGCAGATGGTGCGCAACTGATTGCATTTCCCGAACTCTCGTTGTGCGGATATCCACCCGAGGATCTGTTGTTGCGGCCCAGTTTCCTCAAGGCCTGCGATGACGAACTTGCCGCGCTCGCGGTGGATAGCAAGGACATTGTCGCGTGCGTCGGTCATCCGCATGCGCAAGGCGAAGTATTCAACGCGCTGAGCGTCTTGCGTGGTGGTCGCATCGACGCGACGTATCACAAGCAGGCGCTGCCGAATTACAAGGTGTTCGATGAGCAGCGTTACTTTCGCCCCGGCCAGACGCCGCTGGTCGTCGAGATCGCTGATGTTCGTGTCGGCATGCTGATCTGCGAGGACATCTGGCAAGCCGAACCAGCCGCGCAAGCTGCGCAAGCCGGGGCCGAGTTGCTGCTGGTGATCAATGCCTCGCCGTTTGATACTGGCCAGGCGGCCAAACGCGAGGCTTTGCTGTCGTTACGCGCTCGCGAGACCGGTATTGCCCTGATCTACGTCAATTGCGTCGGTGGGCAGGATGATTTGTTGTTCGACGGATCGTCGTTGTTGGTCGAGATGGATGGAACCGTCGTCGCGCGCGCGCCGGCATTCGTCGACGCATTGCTGTTCGCCGACTACGACAGCGTGTTGCGGCGTTTCACGGCAGATTGGCCAAAAGTCGAAGACGCTTCTATTGAAGCGACGATTTACGCCGGCCTGGTGCGCGGCGTACGCGATTACATCGGCAAGAATGGGTTTCCCGGCGTATTGCTGGGATTGTCAGGCGGCATCGATTCCGCGCTGACATTGGCGATCGCCGTCGATGCGCTCGGTGCCGAGCGTGTCACTGCGATCATGTTGCCGTCGCGTTTCACGTCGGAACTGAGCAATCGCGAAGCAATCGTGCAATGCCAAACCCTCGGCGTCGCTTGCGAAATGATGTCGATCGAGGAATCGTTCGACGCATTCCGGGTGACACTGGCTCCGCTGTTTTCTGACCACGCCGAAGACATCACCGAGGAAAACCTGCAAGCGCGTTGCCGCGGTGTGTTGTTGATGGCGCTCAGCAACAAGTTCGGAAAAATGGTTTTGACCACCGGCAACAAAAGCGAAATGGCAGTCGGCTATGCGACGTTGTACGGCGACATGTGCGGCGGCTACGCGCCGCTGAAGGATGTCTACAAGACTCTCGTGTGGCAGCTCGCGCGCTGGCGCAATACGCAAGGCGAAGTCATTCCAACGATCGTCATCGAGCGTCCGCCGTCGGCGGAGCTACGCGACGACCAGACCGATCAGGATTCGCTGCCGCCGTACGTCGAACTCGATGCGATTCTGGAACGTTTCATCGAGGGCGAGCAGTCGCAGGCCGAAATCGTCGCTGCCGGGTTCGACGCACAGACTGTGCGGCGAATTGCGCGCATCGTGCTCGCGAGCGAATACAAGCGCCGCCAGTCGGCGCCGGGACCGAAAATCACAACGCGCGCGTTCGGGCGCGAGCGGCGTTATCCGATCAGTTCGGGGTGGCGATAGGTTGGTGCGGCAGCTGAAAGGCATGCGCGATCGGGCGTTCGTCAGCGCATGCGATGCTTCTGGGGGGCGTCGTCAAGAATTCGCTTTGGCTGGGTAGTCGCCGTTGCTAAGCTCGCGCGTCCTGCGCTCGCTAAGCAACTCCGGCCCAAGGCTCCTGCCTTGGGCGTTCAACGACGCATGCGATGCCTGTGGGCATCGCATAGGCGCGTCGTTTCACCCCCGATTTGTCAGGGGGAGGAGTTTCCACCAGTTCGAGCGGTAATTCGGCCAGTCGCCCGTGAAGAAAGGATGGTTGGGGTAGTTGAGTTTGAGGACGCGCTCGGTGTCGTCAGCGAGCTTGTCTTGACCGAGCTTGCGGTAGCTTTCGACCATGACGGCGAGTGCATCGCCGACTTGCGGTGACTGCGGGTAGGTTTGCAGGATGTCCTTGGCGCGATTTGAGGCGGCAACATAGGCGCCTTGGCGCAGGTAGAAAATCGCAATAGCGAGATCCGCCTGTGACATGCCGTCGCGCAGATAGATCAGGCGCTGCCTGGCATCGGGGACAAAGCGGCTTTGCGGGTAGCGTTTGACCAGATCGGAGAAATCATCGAATGACTGGCGTGCAAAAGCCTGGTCGCGTTTGGTCGGGTCAAGTCCGACAAAGCGGCTGAGAAAGTCGACTTCGCGATCGAAATTTATCAACCCGCGCAGGTAATACGCGTAATCGACGTGTTTGTGGGTTGGGTAGGTCTTGATGAAGCGGTTGACCGTCGAGTAGGCATCGTCGGGCTTGTTGTCCTTGTACTGCGCGTAGGCAAGGTTCAACTGCGACTGCTCGGTGTACGGACCGAACGGAAAGCGGCCAATCAAGCGCTGAAAAGTTTTCCCGGCATTGGTGTAGCTGCCATTGTCGAGCTGGTCGACGCCTTTCTGATAGAGATCGCCGACAGGCAAGGTTTCCACCGGATCGGCCTTCTTCTTGCCGAACAGCGAACAGCCGGCCAGGGCCACGATCAGCAGCAAAAGCAGGGCGCGGAGGGTAGCGCGGGAATAGTTTGAGGCTCGCATGCGGGGGTGGGGGTCTGCGATGATACGGAGCGCGATGATAACCCGAACGCGCGAATCGCCGGAAACGGCAAGCCCGGCTACGCAGCATCCATGACCGACTCACAACCCACGCTGACCAGTACGATTCCCGACAATCTGGGCGGGCGTCGCCTCGATCAGGCGTTGGCGGAGCTTTTCCCCGATTATTCGCGCTCGCGCCTCACCGCCTGGATCAAGCAGGGTGCGGTGCAGGTCGATGGCGAGACGGTGATTCCGCGTCGCATCGTTCTCGGCGGCGAGCAGATCACGATCGACGTGCGCATGCAGCGCGAGATCAAGGCCGAGCCGGAGAACATCGCGCTCGATATCCGCTACGAGGACGCCGACGTGCTGGTGGTTAACAAGCCGCCGGGCTTGGTTGTGCATCCCGGCGCCGGCAATCCTGACGGAACCTTGCAAAATGCGCTGCTGCACTACGACGCCGGACTGGTTGAGATTCCGCGCGGCGGCCTGGTGCATCGGCTCGACAAGGAAACCTCGGGCTTGATGGTGGTCGCACGCACATTGCGGGCACACACGGCGTTGGTCGAGCAATTGTCAGCGCGCGATGTACACCGGCAATACGAAGCGGTTGTTTACGGGGCGATGGTCGCGGGCGGCAAGGTCGATTTGCCGATCGGTCGCCACAGCAATGATCGCGTGCGCCAGGCGGTGCGCGAAGACGGTCGCGAGGCGGTCACCCACTACCGCGTACGCGAGCGTTTTCGTTCGCTCACGCTGATCGAATGCCGACTCGAAACTGGCCGCACCCACCAGATTCGCGTTCACATGGCGCATGCGCGGCATCCGCTGGTCGGCGATTCGACGTATGGCGGATTGCGACTCCCCAAGGCGGCAAGCGCACCATTGATCGAGGCATTGCGTGGATTCCGCCGTCAGGCTCTGCATGCGGAAAAGCTCGAATTCACCCACCCGGGCAGTGGCGAGACAGTCTCTGTGGAAGCCGAGCGGCCCGCGGATATGGATGCGCTGATCGAGGCGTTGCGCGTTGATGCACGCCTGAATGATGCCGCGCAACGCTGAGTGCTCCAGGCGTGTTGCATGACTGTGGACTCCAATCTCAACGCGCTCAACGAGGCACGCGGCATCATCGTTCCCGACTGGCCGGCACCCGCAAACGTGCACGCGCGGGTGACGACGCGAACTTTGTCCGGGCACTCGCTGCCACCATTCGATGCCTGCAATCTCGGCAGTCGCAGCGGCGAAGTGGCTGAGATCGTCGGCTTGAATCGCACCGCGCTGCGCGAGCAAGTACCGTTGCCGGCCGCGCCGCACTGGTTGCGTCAGGTGCATGGGGTTTCCGTCGTGCATGTGCGAGCGACCGACGCGAAAACCGAACCGCAAGCCGATGCCGGGTTCACGAGCGCTGCCGATTGCGTGCTCGCCGTGCTGACTGCCGACTGCCTGCCCATATTTTTCTGCGCGTCCGATGGATCGCAAGTCGCGGTCGCGCACGCAGGCTGGCGCGGTCTGGCGGCGGGTATCATCGAGGCGACACAGGCGGCGATGGCGATTCCCTGCGGTAGCGTGCTCGCGTGGCTCGGCCCCGCGATTGCGGCCCAATCCTACGAAGTCGGCGATGAAGTTCGTGCCGCATTTGTGGATCGCGATGCGGCCGCGACAACAGCGTTCATGCCAACCCGCCAAGGTCATTGGCGCTGCGATCTCTATGCGCTCGCGCGCCAGCGACTCGCTGCCAGCGGCGTCATCCGCGTGTTTGGCGGGAGCTTCGATACCTTCACCGACCCGCGGTTCTATTCGTATCGCCGCGAGCCGCGCACCGGCAGGTTTGCCAGTTTGATCTGGCGTAGCTAGTTCAGAACATTCCTGGGGCGGTCCGTAAGACCCATCCCCACCCGACCCCTCGCGTATCCATGCGCTCGCAAGCCCGATTGGGACGGGTTTGGTCGGCAATGCGGCGCGCGCGGTAAATCCGCGACTTGATTCACCTGCGCAACGCCACCATTTTCCCCTATCTGTGGCCTATGCCGCAGGCAACTTTCTGCGGAGAAAAGCCCAATGCGCATGGACAAACTCACCTCGCGCTTCCAGCAGGCGCTGAGCGACGCGCAGTCGCTCGCGGTCGGTCGTGACAACAACATGTTCGAGCCGCTGCATCTGTTGCTCGCGCTGCTCGACCAGCAGGGCGGCTCGACCACGCCGATGCTTTCGCAAGCCGGCGTCAACGTGCCGGCGCTGCGCTCGCGGCTTGCTCAGGCGCTTGAAAAACTACCCAAGGTGTCCGGCCAGGAAGGCAACATCAATGTGTCGAACGATCTCAACCGGCTGCTCAATGTCACCGACAAGCTCGCCCAGCAGCGCGGCGATGCGTTCATCGCATCGGAGTTGTTCGTACTTGCGGCGCTCGATGACAAGGGGGAAGTTGGCAACGCATTGAAGGCGGCCGGAGCGAACAAATCGAATATCGAAGCGGCAATCGACAAAATGCGCGGCGGCGAAAAAGTGCAATCGGAAAACGCCGAGGAACAACGTCAGGCGCTGGAGAAATACACGATTGACCTGACCGCGCGCGCGGAGTCCGGCAAGCTCGATCCGGTGATCGGCCGCGATGAGGAAATCCGCCGCACGATTCAGGTGCTACAACGGCGCACCAAGAACAACCCGGTGCTGATCGGCGAACCCGGCGTTGGCAAGACCGCGATCGTCGAGGGTCTGGCCCAGCGCATCGTCAACGGTGAAGTACCGGAAAACCTGCGTGATCGACGCGTGCTGTCGCTCGACATGGGCGCGCTGATTGCCGGGGCGAAATTCCGCGGCGAGTTCGAGGAACGCCTCAAGGGCGTGCTCAGCGATCTTGCCAAACAGGAAGGTCGCGTGATTCTGTTCATCGACGAGTTGCACACGGTCGTCGGCGCGGGCAAAGCCGAGGGTTCGATGGATGCCGGCAACATGCTCAAACCCGCTCTCGCGCGCGGCGAGCTGCATTGCATCGGCGCGACCACGCTCGATGA
>JBDTOS010000161.1:0-6423 GCA_039933095.1 Dokdonella sp. | reverse complement strand
CGTATCGCGACAAGGTACTCGATCGCATGGCGGCGCTAGGCGTGTGGACGCAGGCGCAGGTTCACGACGCGCGCATCGAGTCGGTTGCCGCACGCGCGCTGCAACCGCCGATGCTCGCAGCTTTGCTGGCCGAACGCTTGCGCGGCGAACATCCCTTATCGCGCCGCATCGAAACGACGATCGATGCCGAATTGCAACGCGCACTGGAAACACGCGTCAGCGACTATCTCGCTCGCCTGCCCGATCGAACATCCGCAGCGCTGCTGGTGATCGACAACGAAAAACTTGAAGCCCTGGCCTACGTCGGCTCGGGGGCTTTTGCGGACGAGGCACGACTCGGCCACGTCGATATGGTGCGCGCGTGGCGTTCGCCGGGATCGACATTGAAGCCGTTCTTGTACGGACTCGCCCTGGACGACGGTTTGATCGATTCGGAGAGTCTGCTGATCGACGCGCCGCAATCTTTCGGTGACTACCGGCCCGGCAACTTCAGTCTCGCTTACAACGGCCCGATCGGTGCGGCCGAAGCGTTGCGGTTGTCGCTAAATGTTCCGGCGGTCGATTTGCTCGATCGGCTTGGCACGACACGATTTGCGGCTCGGCTCGCGAATGCCGGTGTCACCTTGCGGCTGCCGCGCGGCGTGATGCCGAATCTGTCGATCATTCTCGGCGGCGCGGGCGCACGCATGGAGGATCTGGTCGGCGCGTATGCCGCATTCAATCGCGATGGCATTGCCGGTCGCGTGCGCTATGGCACCGATAATCCCGAGGGTGATCGGCGCCTGCTGTCGCCCGGTGCAGCATGGATCGTGCGCACGATACTCGAAGCCAATCCGCGTCCCGGCTACAACGTCGGCACCTTCGATCCCGGTTCGCGCCCACGCGTGGCGTGGAAGACCGGTACCAGCTACGGATTTCGCGATGCCTGGGCGATCGGCAGCACGCGCCAGCACACCGTCGGCGTCTGGATCGGACGACCGGATGGCACGCCATTGCCGGGGCAGTACGGTGCGGTAACTGCGTTGCCGTTGATGTTTCAGGTGATCGACAGCCTGCCGCGTTCGCCGATTGCGAGCGCGCCGCGACCGCCACCGGCCAACGTGACCGAAGTCGACGTGTGCTGGCCGCTTGGCCTCGCGTTCGATCCGGCGCATCCACAGTTGTGTCATCAGAAACACACGGCGTGGGTGCTCGATGATGTGATTCCACCGACGTTTGCCGAGCGCGATTCGCAAACATGGAGCGCGGGTTTACTGCATCTGCGTCTGGATGCAAAAACGGGTCAACGCCTGAGCCCGGGTTGCGAGCGCGACAAGGTGCGCGAGACCGACATCGCGCGCTGGCCTGCCCTCGCCTATCCATGGCTTGCGCGAGAAATCCGTCGCGCATCGTCGCTGCCGCCACTTGCACGCGGTTGCCTTGCCGATGGTCTCGACAGCTTGCAGACGCTGCATATCGATGGCGTGGTCGACAATTCGACGATCGCGCGCGCGCCGAACAGCGAAAAACCCGCGAGCCTGCGCCTGCGCGCGCTCGGCGCCAGCGGCGACGTGATGTGGCTCGTGAATGGGAGGCTTGAAGGCACGACGCGCAACGCGCAGGCGTTTGAGTATGCGTTCGCTGAAACCGGCAATCAAAGCGTAACCGCGTTAGCGGCGAATGGAGCATTTGCGCAGGTCAATGTCCGGGTGCTGCGCTGAGCAAATTGGAAGCGCGCGGCGCGCTGCATGTCGTATGCTTCGCCAATCCATTCAAGGCAGGAAAGCGATGACACAAAGCCTCCACGATTTCGAAGACGATCCGCGCAATCGCGATATCCTGATTTCGATCAATGGCCAGATGAAGCGACGCGAGGACGCCGTCGTTTCGGTTTTCGATTCGGGCTTCGTGTTCGGCGATGGCGTATGGGAAGGCTTGCGCGTTGTCGAAGGGCATCCGGCATTCCTCGATCAGCATCTCGACCGTCTGTTCGAAGGCGCCAAGGCGATTGCGCTAGATATCGGCCTCGATCGCGTGCAACTCACGAAAGCGATCTACGCGACACTGGCGGCAAATGGCATGCACGACGGCGTGCATATCCGCCTGATGGTGACGCGCGGGCCGAAGCGCACACCGTATCAGGACCCGCGCGTAGCGGCCGGTCCGGCAACTATCGTGATACTCGCCGAGTACAAGCAGCCGCATGCACACACGCTGGAGAATGGCGTGCGCCTGTTCACGGTGCATGTGCGGCGCGGCTATCCCGACGTGCAGGACCCCAAACTCAACAGCCACAGCAAGCTCAATTGCATCACCGCCTGCATCCAGGCGTCGGTCGCAGGAGCCGATGAGGCGCTGATGCTCGATCCGCATGGATTTGTCGCGACCTGCAATTCGACGCATTTTTTCATCGTACGCAAAGACGAGGTCTGGACGTCAACAGGCCAGTTTTGCCTTGGCGGCATTACGCGCGGGAACATATTGAACGTTTGTCGCGAACTCGGAATTCCGGCATTTGAAAAGTCGTTCAGCTTGACCGATGTCTATGCAGCCCAGGAAGCATTCGTGACCGGCACGTTCGCCGGCGTAGTGCCAGTTCGGGAAATAGACGGACGCGTGATTGGCGATGGCAAGCGAGGTCCCATGGCACGGCGCCTGCAAGAGGGCTATCGCGACCTCGTCGCTCACGACGTTGCGGCGCGTGCTGCGGCGACCACACCCGCATGAGTGTGTCGATGCGAACCGAACCCCTGCGTATCGCCATGTGGTCTGGTCCGCGCAACATTTCGACTGCGATGATGCGTGCCTGGGAGAACCGAGGCGACTGCGCGGTGTCCGATGAGCCGTTGTATGCGCACTACCTCGCCCACACCGGGCTCGATCATCCGGCGCGCGATGAGGTCATCGCTGCCGGCGAAGCCGACTGGCGCAAGGCGACGACAGCTCTCACCGGCCCGATTCCGGATGGACGACCGATCTGGTATCAGAAACACATGAGTCATCATCTGCTGCCGCACATGGATCACGGGTGGACCCATGCATTGCGCAATGCATTCCTGATTCGCGATCCGGCGGAAGTGGTGAGTTCGTATCTGAAAACCCGATCGCGTGTCACCCCAGAAGATATCGGCCTGCCGCAGGAAGTGCTGCTGTTCGATGAAGTCGCCGATCGCATCGGTCATGCGCCGGCGGTTATCGACTCCGATGAATTCCTGCGCGCACCGGAACCTCATCTACGTGCATTGTGCAAGCGCTTCGACATCCCTTTCAGCGAACGCATGCTGAGCTGGCCGGCCGGGCCGCGTGCCAGCGATGGCATCTGGGCGCCGCATTGGTACGCGACCGTCTGGCAATCGACGGGTTTCGGTCCGCCGCATCAGCATACGGTCGAACTCGATGTGACTGGCGCGCGCGTTGCCGACGCGTGTCGACCGATGTACGAATATCTCGCGCGTTATCGGATTCGGATTGATTCCGAAGTGCCTGATGCCGGGTGATGGAAAATTCGCAACGGAGGTCGTCGAGGCCATTCTCGATCGTTTGCTGGCTCGTGTTCGCAAGCATCGCAAGCCTTGGCTAATCGGACTCTCCGGATTACAAGGCAGCGGCAAGAGTACGTTCGCGAAGCAATTGATCGCTGCTGCGAAACGGCGCGGAATTGCGTCGATCACAATGTCGCTCGACGATTTCTACCTCCCACACCGCGAACGGACGCAGCTCGCACGCGACATGCATCCGCTGTTTGCGACGCGCGGCGTACCGGGTACGCATGACATCAGTCTGTTGCGCACGACGCTGGCCGCATTGAAGACTGCGAGCGTTGCTGCGCCGGCACACCTGCCTCGCTTCGACAAAGGTCGTGATACGCGAGTACCGCGCTCGCGTTGGCGGCGCGTTACACGGCCACCTCAGCTGGTTGTGCTGGAAGGTTGGTGTGTCGGCGTCAGCGAGCAATCGATCGAGGAATTGCTACGTCCACTCAACCCACTTGAGCGTAGCGAGGACCGTCATCGCCTGTGGCGGAGCTACGCGAATGAAAAACTTGCGACAAGCTATCAGGCAATCTGGAAGCGTTTCGCCGCACTGATCGTGCTGCAGGCGCCGAGTTTCGCTGTCGTCAAACGCTGGCGTGGAGAGCCGGAGAAAAAACTGCGCAAACGCGGCGCGCCCGAAGCGATGTCGCCCAAAGAGCTCAATCGTTTTCTGCAACATTTCGAGCGGATCAGTCGGCATGCGCTGCACGATTTGCCGGCGCGCGCTGATATTTTAGTTGGGCTCGATCCGCAACATTCGGTGCGTTTGATCCGGATTCCAGCTAGATGAAAAGTCCGAGCGTCGTTGGCGTAGTCACTCGTCATCCCACAGCGACTTCCTGGCCATCGTCGATGCCCGTGGTGCGAGCTTGTCGCCAGCGGCGACGGCTTGCCAAACAGCGAGAGCATCGCGAGTGATGGCAACATCGTGAACGCGCACGATTGCCGCGCCGCGTTGCACCGCGACGAGTGCCGCGGCGGCTGAGCCTGCTGCGCGATCGGTGGGATTCTCGCGACTAGTGATCGTTCCGATGCTTGTCTTGCGCGATAAACCGATCATAACCGGTGCGAGTTCGCCAAAGTGATCGAGCGCGCGCAACAGGGAGAGATTGTGTTCGAGGGTCTTGCCGAATCCGAAACCAGGATCGAGGAGGATTTTTTTCTTGTCGATGCCTGCCATCTGGCAGGCGAACAAGCGCTCGGCAAGAAACCGGTGCACCTCGCCGACGACATCGTCGTACTCGGGATTGTCCTGCATCGATCGCGGTTCGCCGCGCATGTGCATGATGCAGACCGGAACCCCAAGTTCAGCGGCAGTCTCGAGCGCGCCATCGCGACGCAATCCGAACACGTCATTGATCAGACCGGCACCGGCAGCGACGGCCGCGCGCATGACTTCAGGTTTGGACGTGTCGATCGCGATCGGCGCGCTCGTCTGTTTCGCGAGCGCCGTGATGACGGGCACGACCCGAGCGATCTCCTCGTCGGCATTGACCGAATCAGCACCAGGTCGGGTCGATTCGCCGCCGATGTCGAGCAGATCGGCGCCCTGCTCCAGCAGGAACAATCCATGCGCAATCGCGGCGTCCGCATCGAGAAAACTGCCGCCATCTGAAAACGAATCCGGGGTGACATTGATGATGCCGGCAATGCGCGGGCGATCGAGCACCAGCTCACGACCGTTGCAATCAAGACGTATGGCAAACATCGTTCCTCCGGATCACATCGCAGGCGATCATTGTCGCAAATGAAGAGGCCGCCTCGCGGCGGCCTTGTCATTCATTCAATAATCCCATTGCGAAGATCGCCGATCATCCGGCACTGCTGTCCTCGCGCGACTGCACGGCCGGCCCACCAATCGGACTCTCACCGCGCGCCGGACCACCACCAACGCCGGGCTTGGTCTTGTCCTCGACCCAATCCTTCGGTGGTTTCGGCGTGCGACCCTGCATCATGTCCTCGACCTGTTCTTTGTCGATCGTCTCGTAGGTGAGCAGCGCGCCGGCCATGGCTTGCAGGATGTCCATCTTGTCGATCAGTATCTGCTTGGCGCGCTGATATTCCCGATCGAGGATCGTGCGCACCACGTCGTCGATGCGCCGCGCGGTGTCGTCCGAGACGGATTTGTGCTGGGTCACCGAGCGGCCGAGAAACACCTCGTCTTCCTGCTCACCGTAGGCAATCGGGCCCATCTCGTCGGATAGTCCCCATTTCGTGACCATATTGCGGGCCATCTGGGTTGCCCGCTCGATATCGTTCGAGGCACCTGTCGTGACCTTGTCTTCGCCGAAGATCAATTCCTCGGCGACACGACCGCCATACAGGCTTGCGATGCGGCTTTCCAATGCAGCCTTGCTGTAGCTATGTCGATCCTGCTCGGGCAGGTACATAGTCACGCCGAGCGCACGACCGCGCGGAATGATCGTGACCTTGTGTACCGGATCGTGATCCGGCACCGACAGACCGACGATCGCATGGCCGGCTTCGTGGAAGGCGGTAAGCTTCTTCTCATCGTCGCTCATGATCATCGAGCGCCGCTCGGCACCCATCATGATCTTGTCCTTGGCGCGCTCGAAGTGCTGCATGGTCACATCACGCGAATTTGAGCGCGCGGCGAACAGCGCAGCCTCGTTGACGAGATTGGCAAGATCGGCACCGGAGAAGCCCGGCGTGCCGCGCGCAATGACCTGCGCATCGACATCGCTGGCGACCGGCACCTTGCGCATATGCACCTTTAGAATCTGCTCACGTCCGCGAATATCGGGCAGCGGCACGACGACCTGGCGATCGAAGCGGCCGGGCCGCAGCAACGCGGGATCGAGCACATCGGGACGGTTGGTCGCGGCGATGACAATGACGCCTTCGCTACCTTCGAACCCATCCATTTCGACCAGCAACTGGTTCAAGGTTT
>JBDTOS010000160.1:0-6477 GCA_039933095.1 Dokdonella sp. | reverse complement strand
CGATGAAACACCAGCGGCTGCACCGCAGCGTTCGGCGCACTATCTGTCCTCGTAACGCCGCAGCCGCCGCACGGCCCGCAACCGCCGCCATAGCCGCAGCTTCCGGCTTTGGCGTCGCTTGGTTGTGACCACAGGCCGAGCGCAGATAACGACGATAGCGACGAGCGGCTAAGCGGTCCTGCAATCGAGGATTGGATGCGTTTGCTGAGTCCCGGCAGCAGCTTGCAAAACACGCTCACCGCACTGCCTGCGACAATAATGCCGATCACGATCAGCTGGATGATCGCCGTGCCTTTCATGCCAACGCACTCGCCAGCTGGTAGGTGATCAGCGACGCCAGATAGGCCAGCCCGAACAGGTAGCCGACCGCGATCCAGACATTGCGCCACGAATTGGTCTCGCGCTTGATCACAGCGAGCGTCGAAATACACTGCGGTGCAAACACGTACCACGCAAGCAGTGACAAGGCCGTCGCCAGCGACCATTGGCTTGCAACCACGCTTTGCAGTGCCGACTCATTGCCCGACATCGCATACACCGTCGCCAGCGACGACACTGCAACTTCGCGCGCGGCGAGGCCAGGAACAAGCGCAATGCATATCTGCCAGTTGAATCCGATCGGCGCGAAGATGTGATGCAGCCAGTGACCGAGGATGCCAGCGAGGCTGTAGTCGATCGCAGGATCGGTCGCTCCGGGTGGCGCTCCGGGGAACGTCGACAGAAACCACAGGATGATCGTCAGCGACAGGATGATGCCGCCGACCCGGCGCATGAAAATCCGTCCGCGCTCCCACAATCCAATCGCGATGTCGCGCGGATGCGGAATACGGTACGACGGCAGCTCCATCAGCAGCGCGTGCTCGCTCTTGTCGCTGCGCATCCGTTTGATGAACCAGGCGACGGCGAGCGCGCTGACGATGCCGGCGACATACAGCACGAAGAGCACGAGCCCTTGCAGGTTGAAGATGCCGGCGATGCTCCGCTGCGGAATAAACGCGGCGATCAGCAACGCGTACACCGGCAGCCGCGCCGAACAGGTCATCAGCGGCGCGATCATGATGGTAGTCAGGCGATCGCGCGGGTCCTGGATGCTGCGCGTCGCCATGATCCCCGGTATCGCGCAGGCGAAGCTCGACAGCAGCGGAATGAATGAGCGCCCGGTCAACCCCGCCGACAGCATCATGCGATCGAGCAGGAACGCCGCGCGTGGGAGATAGCCTGATTCCTCAAGCGTCAGGATAAACAGGAAAAGAATCAGAATCTGCGGAAGGAACACCAGCACACCGCCGACACCTGCGAACACGCCGTCGACGATGAGACTGCGCAGCAACGGCATCGACGTGAGCGCGCCACCGACCCATCCGGCGACCGCATCGACGCCAGCCGTGATCCCGGTCATGAACGGTTGCGCCCACGCAAACACGGCCTGGAAGATCAGGAACATCACCGCCGCCAGAATCACGAGTCCCCACACGCGATGCAGCACCCAGCGGTCGATCGCATCATCGATCGCCGCAGTTTTGCGCGGCATGCTGACCGCATCGGCGAGGATCGTACGCACCTGCGCATGCAGATCGACCGCGTCGGTCTGGATCGCAGCTACGGAAGCGGCGGTCTGCCCTTCTGCAACGGGAGCACTTGCAGTCAGCATTGTGGAATCGAGATGCTCGATCAGGGCTTTCGCACCACCGCGCTGCACCGCGACCGTCTCGACGACCGGAATGCCGATCGCACGCGCGAGCTTTTCGGTATCGATGCGGATGCCTCGACGGCGCGCCGCATCCATCATGTTCAGCGCGAGCACCATCGGCCGGCCAAGCCGGCGCAGTTCGAGCACAAAACGCAGATGCAGGCGCAGATTGGTTGCGTCGGCCACGCAGACCAGCAAATCGGGTGTGCCCTCGCCCGGAAAGCGGCCGTAGCAGACATCGCGGGTGATCGCTTCGTCGGGGCTCGCCGCCTCGAGGCTGTACGCACCAGGCAGGTCGAGCAGCCGGAAACTGCGCCCCGACGGCCCGCTGAAATGCCCTTCCTTGCGCTCGATGGTCACCCCGGCATAGTTGGCGACTTTTTGTCGCCCGCCAGTCAGCTGATTGAACAGCGCTGTCTTGCCGCAGTTGGGGCTGCCGACCAAGGCAAGCTGCATCGTGGCGGCCTGAGCAGTCATGCTGTCGCCGGAACCATTACCTGGATACGCGCGGCTTCGGCCCGGCGCAGCGCAAACCGGGTGAAACCGACCTGCACCAGCAAGGGATCGCCGCCAATGGGCCCGCTCGCGACTATCCGCACCGATTCGCCGCGCACAAATCCGAAATCACGCAAACGGCGCGCGATCGGATCATTGGCAACGACATCGACGACTTCATGCACCACGGCAGCAACACCCTGCGCAAGTTCGGAAAGACGCACGTAAAGACCATAGCGAATAAGAATGGTTCGCATTATACGCTGGATTTGCACACATTCGATGTGATCGATGTCAAGCGTCAACCCCCCGACTCACCCTCGCCTTGAACGATTCAAATTCCTGATATAACATTAGTTATAACGAAATCAGCGGAGCAAACCATGAAACTCAAGATCACCACTATCGGTAATTCTGCTGGAGTCATCCTGCCCAAGGAGCTGCTGGCGCGCTTGCGTCTCGAAAAGGGCGACGAGTTGCTCGCGTTCGAAACCCCGGATGGCGTGCGCCTTACAGTCTACGACCCGACACTCGCCGCGCAGATGGAAGTGGCCGACGAGGTTATGCGCAAGCGACGCACTCTGCTGCACAAACTCGCTCAGTAGGACCTTGCCATGATGATCTGGGTCGAGAGAGCGCTCGCGCTTGCCATTCACGAACGACAGCTCGCCGAGCATGGCGGTCGTGGCGGTGTACGCGATGAAGGCTTGCTGGAATCGGCTATCGCCCGCCCGCAACAAGTGCATGCTTACGGAAACCCGGATCTTGCCGATCTGGCGGCTACCCTTGCCTTCGGTTTGGCGCGCAACCACCCGTTCGTCGACGGCAATAAGCGAACTGCCGCAGTCGCCTGCGAAACCTTCATCCTGCTCAACGGCGGCAATCTGCAAGCCGATGATCTGGACTTGTATCCGATGTATGTCGCACTCGCCGAAGGCGCGCTGCCCGAAGCCGAGTTCGCCGCTTGGATACGTGAACACATCGTCCCCGCATCGGAGAGTGCCGTGCACGAGTCGCGATCGCGGTATCGCGCATAGCACCGAGTCTTTGCATTCGGCAATTCGTTGCACCTTTGCCCTGCGCTACACTTTGACATGGCGATCTTGTTGCGGGGATCGCGCTCCACGAGATCAAACGTATGCCAAAAATCGTGTTGACATCGGCCCTTACACGCTGGATGCCCGATGCATCGACAGGTTCGGCCACCGAGATCGTTTTTGTGATCGACGGCGCGACTGTAGGCGAGGTATTCGAGCGGCTGTTGGCGGAGCATCCGAACCTGCGCGGCTACGTGGTCGATGATCACGGTTCGATTCGCCAGCATGTCGCGGTATTCGTCGACGGCGTTGCTGTGCGCGACAAGGCGCTTGCTGCGCCAGTGCGGGCGCAATCCGAGATTTACATCATGCAGGCTCTTTCCGGAGGTTGACCGTGCCTAAGTTGACGCAGCGATTGCTGGTTTCGACGCGCAAGGGATTGTTCGTGCTCGCTCAGGCCGACGATCGCTGGCAGATCGAGCGCGTCGCCTTTCTTGGCGACAATGTGACGTTTGCGCTCGCCGATCGGCGAGATGGGAGTTGGTATGCGGCGCTCAATCTTGGTCACTTCGGGGTGAAGTTGCGCCGCTCGGTCGATCAGGGAATCACCTGGGACGAACTCGCGGTGCCGACGTATGCCGAAGGCCAGACGGTCGCGACCGGCGACGGCAAGCCGGCCAAGCCGGCGAACTTGAGTCTGTTGTGGTCGCTGGAAACCGGCGGGACCGACCAACCGGGACGACTCTGGGCCGGCACGATTCCGGGCGGCCTGTTCTGTTCCGACGACAGCGGCAAGAGTTGGTCGCTGGTCGAAGCGCTGTGGAATCGACCCGAGCGCGCCAACTGGTTTGGCGGTGGTTACGACCAACCCGGTATTCATTCGATCTGCGTAGATCCACGCGATTCGAACTGCATTCGAGTGGCCGTGTCCTGCGCTGGCGTATGGCAGACCGCCGATGGCGGCGACTCGTGGCGGCAATCCGCGCACGGCATGTTCGCGGCGTTCATGCCGCCGGAACGGCGCGACGATCCGGAAATCCAGGACCCGCACCGCATGGTGCAATGTCTTGATGCACCCGATCATTTCTGGGTGCAGCACCACAACGGTGTGTTCCGCAGCACCGACGCGGCCAATTCGTGGACAGAAGTCGCCAATGTCCCGCCGTCGGTCTTCGGCTTCGGCGTCGCCGTGCATCCGCACGATGCGAACGGCGCGTGGTTCGTGCCCGCGGTGAAGGACGAGTGCCGGGTTCCGGTCGAGGGCCGGCTGGTGGTTGCGCGCACGCGTGATGGCGGGCAGTCGTTTGCCAAGCTCAGCGCCGGATTACCGCAGTCCAAGGCCTACGACCTGATTTATCGGCATGGCATGGCGATTGACGAAAGCGGCGATCGGCTGGCGATCGGTTCGACTAGTGGCGGACTGTGGACGACAAATGATGGCGGCGATCATTGGCTGGCGCTGGATGAGCGTCTACCGCCGATTTATGCGATGACGTTCGCCTGACTCGTCGAACGAACTGCGGTCGAAAATTCAGCTAGTTGCCAATCGCAAGCGCGGACGCCCTATCATCGGCAACCCGATTGACGGCACAGCGCATGAGCGAAACCGGAGCAGACAAGGTCATTCTGAGCACCACGCGCGAGGGCGTTGCACGCATCACTTTGAATCGCGCGAACGTCCACAACGCATTCGATGATCGATTGATTGCCGAACTGACGGCGGAGTTGGAACGGGTTGGCAGCGATCCGGCGGTTCGGATCGTCGTGTTGACTGGCGAAGGCGGCACGTTTTCGGCCGGAGCCGATCTCAACTGGATGCGCGGGATGGTCGCGGCTAGCGAAGCCGACAACCGCGCCGATTCGCTGCGTCTGGCGCGGCTCATGCGCACGCTGAACTTTCTGCCCAAGCCCACTATCGCTCGCGTCAATGGTTCGGCCTACGGCGGCGGCATCGGGTTGATCGCCTGTTGCGACATGGCTATCGGTGTTATCGATGGGAAGTTTTCATTATCCGAGGTGAAGCTTGGTCTGGTGCCGGCGGTCATTTCGCCGTATGTGATTGCGGCGATCGGAGCACGCCAGGCGCGCCGGTTTTTCATCGGTGGCGAAGTATTCGACGCGAGCGAGGCGACGCGGGTCGGACTGCTGCACCAGTCCGTCGAATCGGCCGAACTCGATTCGGCAGTCGACCGCGCCGTCCACTGGTTCGGCAAGGGCGGTCCGGTTGCCCAGCGTGAGGCGAAACAACTTGCGTTGCGCGTTGGCGGAATGACGGTGGAATCAGCCGAACGGGTCGATGTGCAGAACGCAGAACTGATTGCGCGTTTGCGCGTATCGATTGAAGGTCAACAAGGTCTCGCAGCGTTTCTCGACCGGCAATCACCGCCCTGGGTAAGTTGAGATCGCACCGGCGCATTGCGCCGAAGGTCACGAATCGCCCATGATCGGGCAAACAATGGGGCCGGCTTGGGATGGGAATGCGTGATGTTTGACTGTGTCCTTATCGCGAATCGCGGCGAGATCGCCTGCCGGGTGATCCGCACCTGTCGCCGGCTCGGCATTCGCAGCGTTGCGGTGTATTCCGACGCCGATGCCGCTGCGCAGCACGTGCGGCTCGCCGATGCTGCGTATCACATTGGCGGACCGCGACCGGCGGACTCCTATCTGCGCGGCGACGTGATCGTCGAGGTGGCGCGCAAGACCGGCGCGCAGGCGATTCATCCCGGTTACGGATTCCTGTCCGAGAATGCGGATTTCGCCGAGGCGGTCGAGCAAGCTGGAATGCGCTTCATCGGCCCGTCAGCAGCGTCGATGCGCAAGATGGGATCGAAGGCCGGTGCCAAGGAATTGATGGCCGCGCACGGCGTTCCGGTCGTGCCCGGCTACACCGGCGACGATCAGGACCCTGCCATTCTCGCCCACGAAGCACAACGGATTGGTTTTCCGCTGATGATCAAGGCGGCGTACGGCGGCGGCGGCAAGGGCATGCGCATCGTGCGCAATGCCGACGAATTTTCCGCGAATCTCGAATCGTGCCAGCGCGAAGCGAAAAATGCGTTCGGCCGCGATCGGGTATTGCTCGAACGCTACGTCGAACGACCACGCCATATCGAGTTTCAGGTATTCGGCGACAGTCACGGCCATGCGATTCATCTGAACGAGCGGGAGTGTTCGGCACAGCGGCGCTATCAGAAGGTGCTTGAGGAAACGCCCTCGCCTTTCCTGACAATCGAATCGCGCCATGCAATGGGCGAC
>JBDTOS010000159.1:0-6497 GCA_039933095.1 Dokdonella sp. | reverse complement strand
CGACCATGCGCAGCGCACCGTTGCGTTGGCCATAATTTTCGAGAACGTTGCGCAGACGTCCAACCGATGTGAGCGCATCGCGCTGCGAAGCGTCGTAGATCAGTTCGATTTGGGCGGTTTCGCCCTTGCGCCACGCGTCAGCATAGTTGGCGGGAATGCGCAGAACGAGATCGGCATCCTGCTCGCGCACGGCTTTTTCCGGGTCGACCGGTGCGTCCTTGATTTCGATATTCGATTGCTTGAGCGCGGCGATCAGGTTCGGCGCATTGGCAACGCCGACCACAGGAACTGGCAGCGGCTGCTCGGTCTTTTCGACCTGGCGCGAGACGATGACGTTGATCAGCAGCACGAACATCAACGGCGCCATCAGCGGGCCAGTGACGAGCGTGTTGATCAGGGTGCGACGATCGCGCAGGTTCTCGCGAATTTCCTTGAGGTAAACAACAATGATCGATATCATGCGGCAAGTCCTTCGGCCGAGCCGATGATTTTGACGAAGGCGTCTTCGAGGCTGGCTTCGCCAGTCTGATCACGTAGTGCCTGCGGCGATTCATCGGCGACGACATGACCGTGGGCGATGACGACGATGCGATCGCAGAGGGCAGCGACCTCCTGCATGATGTGACTGGAGAACAGCACGCAGCGGCCCTCGTCGCGCAGATGACGCAAGAAATCGCGCATCGCGCGCGTCGCCATCACGTCGAGTCCATTGGTCGGCTCATCGAGAATGCAGTTTTTCGGATCGTGGATCAGTGCACGCGCGATCGCGGTTTTCACGCGCTGGCCTTGCGAGAATCCTTCGCTGCGCCGCTCCGCGAACTCGCCCATGTCCAGCGCGGAGACGAGAGCATCGCGGCGTGTGTTGATCTGCGCCTCCGGCATGCCTTGCAGACGTCCGAAATAGTCGATGTTCTCGCGCGCGCTCAAGCGCTTGTACAGGCCGCGCGCATCGGGCAGTACGCCGAGCCTGCGGCGCACACCGACCGGATCGACGACCGCATCGATACCGTCGACAAGGACCTGTCCGCTGTCGGGTTTCATCAATGTATAGAGCATGCGTAGCGTGGTGGTCTTGCCGGCGCCATTCGGTCCGAGCAAGCCGGTGATCTCACCGTCGCGAGCGACAAACGAAACGCCATCGACGGCCTTGACTGCGCCGAATGCCTTGTGCAAATCCTTGACCTCGATCATGGCGTCGCTCCGTTGTAGTCGATGAAAGCCGGCGTCGGGCCGAACTGATCGACGCAAGCCGCATCGAGCGCTTTTGCATCGAGCGTCTCGATGAATTTCCCGATCAGCTTTGGAAAGCAGCCGCGATTGAGCAGGCCATGGCCCTGGCCGCTGGCATGCAGCACGCGTCCACTAGGCAATCCCTTGACGATCCGATCGGCGTAGCGTGGCGGCGTAACCGGATCGAACTCACCGGAAAGTATCAGAGCAGGTTTGTCGCTCGCGATCGGATCGTGGAAATTTTTCGGTCGCGTGCCGTGCGGCCAGATCTCGCATTGCGCGGCGAGCACCTTGGTCATCGCATCGCCGAGCAGGAGCTTGGCGTCGGCGCCGCGATCGGTCATCAGATCAGCATCCTCGCTGCAAATCACCGACAACTGCATGCCGTTGCCGCCGAGATCGGATAGCTCGTCGAAAACGAGGGTCGATTGCTCGACCAGCGGCGCGGTGTCGCCCTTGAGCGCGCGATCGATAACCAGCGGCAGCAGCGCGCCGGTTTCCGGCGTGTAGGCATACAGCCGCACAAGTTGGGCGAGCGTGAACGCGCTTAGCGCCTTGCTCTCGATCTGAAAACTGCGCGGATTGCGAATCTCCACGGCCGCTGGCTTGGCGACGAGCGCATCGCGCAATCGATACAAGCTGACATAGGGATCGCCAAACGCCTTCGCGCACGCTGGCGTTTTCGTGCACAGAGCAAATTGCGCCTTGAGCGAATCCTCCAGCGCGACGGCGAACTCCGATCCCAGCACCAGTTCATTCGGTGCGGCGCTGTCGAGCACGAGGCTGCGCACACCGTCGGGATAGCGCATCGCATATTGCTGGGCGACGCGGGTGCCGTAGGAAACACCAATCATGTTGAATCGGGGAGCGCCGAGCGCCTGGCGTACTGCTTCGAGATCGCGCACGGCGGCAGTTGTCGTGAACTGCGCGGGATCGGCAGTCTTGGAAACCTCATCGAGACATGCACGGGCTTGTTCGCGAATTTTCGCGTAGTCGATTTCGCTGGCGTCGGAATCATCGAGAGCCTGTTTGCAAATCAACGAGTGCGAGCCGCCGGTGCCGCGTTGATCGAGCAGCAAGATATTTCGATGGCGACGCAGTGGCGCGAGACCCGGTGCGACATTCGGATACGACTCGGTCGCCGATTGACCCGGTCCGCCGGCGATGAACACGACGAGGTCACGCGCCGCCGCCTGCGCATCGCTGCGCACGAGCGCGAGTTTCAAGTCGAGCTTGCGGCCATCGGGTTTGTCCCAGTTCTCCGGAACCTGCATCGGCGCGCAGAACGCGGCCGTGGTCGCGCCGGAATTTTTCTGATCAAGCTCGCACGGAGCAAACGCGAGCGAGCCGAGCGTAAATCCACGCTCGCCGGCTTTTTGCTCGATCGCAGGCCCGGCGTCGGGCGGAGCGGTATGCCCGCCTTTTTCGTCCGAACCCAGAAAGCGCTTTCCGGCGAACAGTGCGACGACCGCGACAATCGCCGCGAGTCGGACAAGGTTGCGTTTTTCCATCGTGATCTATTCTCCGGGATCGAAAATCGTTTCGATCGATTTGTGAAAGAGTCTGGCGATGCGAAACGCCAGCGGCAGGCTCGGATCGTACTTGCCGGTTTCGATCGCATTGATCGTTTGCCGCGACACTTCCAATTGCTCGGCAAGCTGTCCCTGCGACCAGCCCTTGGCCTCGCGTAGTTCGCGCACGCGACTCATCATTGGTAGCGATTCGTCGCCCAGATTTTTGCGAAACCGTAGGCGATCCACTGAATCGGGAACACCCACAGCAGCGCCTGGCGACCGCTGATAACGATAACGTCGGCGACGATTAGCAGACTCGCGGTCAGACACCCGAGGCCAAGCGCAACACTGGCAATCGCGAATGCTTCGAGGTCGATGCGCCGCTGCAACTCATCGCCGGCCAGCACCAGCTTTACGACTGCACGAATCGCAAACACGATTGGCACCGTGGGCAGCATCCCGACCAGTGCGCGCACAACGATCGGCGCATCGGCCAACCCGTGTCGGAGCAGCCATACGCAAATCCATGTCGTCGCGAGATAGGCGAGCGAGGAGAAGAAACAATTCTTGAGTAGCGGGCGTTGTTCGGCACGCATCGGCATCCTCCAAGGTGTCAAAGAAACTTGACACCCAGCATGCCGATCGAAAACCGCGATGTCAAGGGTGCTTGACATACTGGTGCTCTTGGAAGTTGCGCTGGAATGACACGAATCAGCTGGAATGTGACACAGCACACGCTTTCGCTTGCCCGACTGTGCCAGAGGGAAAGTTTCCGAAAAGATGTTTATCTCATTGTAAATATTGATATTTAAGACCTTGGCATGGGGATTGCTCAAGTGTCGCTGCCCCACCCCCTAACTCCCTCGGAAAACAAAATCATGAATATCAAACACACTGTCATCGCCGCCGCGCTGGTTGCCACCGGCATGTTTGCCATCAACGCAAATGCACTGACTGCCAGTGCATCGTTCCAGGTCAAGATGACCATCACCAAGGCCTGCACCGTGAGCGCCGGTTCCGGTTCGGACATTTCGCTGGGCTCGTTTGCATCCAACTCGGGCAGCCATAGCGGCTCCAACAGCATCAACGTGACCTGCTCCAAGACCACGCCGTACTTCATCGGCCTGGCGCCGTCGAATGCCAGCACTACGGGCGCAGGTGTGATGTCCGGTACCGGCAGCAACACCGACCAGGTGCCGTATCAGCTTTACTCCAATGCCGGCTACAGCACCGTCTGGGGCAATACTGCCACGACCACGACAATCGGTAACGGCGTTGCCGGGGCTGGCAGCGGTTTGGCGCAGACAATTTCGGTCTATGCGACGGCACCGAGCGCGAACTTTACACCTGACAGCTACGCTGACACAGTGACGGTCACCGTCAACTACTGATGCGAGCGAATGGCTTCAATCTTGCGACATGTTCCGAGGGCCATGCTGTTCGTTGGTTGTATTTTGGCGAGCAGCATGGTCGCAGCCAGCGGGCTGCAGGTTTCACCAGTTTCCTTGAGCCTTCAAGCCTCGCAGAATGCCGATGGACTGTGGCTCAGCAATAGCGGCGACGGCATCGTTCATGCGCAAGTGCGGGTTTATCACTGGACTCAATCCGGCGGTGAGGAACAACTCACGCCCTCGCGCGGACTACTGGTCAGTCCGCCAATGCTGCAAATCAAACCGGGTGAAAAACAACTGATCCGGGTCATCCGGGTCGGCGCTCCTCCGAACGGAGCGAATGCGGTCGAAGATGCATACCGATTGGCCATCGACGAGCTGCCAGTCGACCGACAAGGCAAACCCGGTTTGCAGTTTGTGCTGCACTACTCGGTGCCGATATTTGTTGAACCTCTCGCTGCGAAAACCCTGCAACCGGATCTCCAATGGAGCATGCAGCAGAAGGACGGCCACGTTTTTCTGCGGATTGCCAATAACGGGAGCGGCCATGCGCAGCTGGCCCAGTTAAGCTTCGCGGATAAATCGGGGCATCGAGTTGAGGTATCCGGTGGATTGCTCGGCTATATTTTGCCGGGGGCCGTCATGGATTTTGCGTTGACGGAACCGACGACGAGTTTTGCCGACAGTGTCACGTTCGAAGCGATGATCAATGGCGCCAAAGTCACTCAGGACGTTTTGCCGGTTGAGCGCGCACACTGAGTCGATGCTGCGGCTCGCAGCACTGGCACTCGCGGTCGGCTGCGGATTGGTCCGCGCGGCCACTGCCGATGATCAGTCGTTCGCTGTCACCATGAATATGGCTTCGGATTCGGTCAACGCGATCGGCGGCGACGATCTCTATCTTGACGTCACCCTCAATGGCGGCACCAGCGGGCTCGCCCATTTCGGCTATCGCGACGGCGCGCTCTGGGCGACCAATGCGACCCTGCATCAACTCGGCTTCGTGTTGCCTGCTGGAACTCCCGATCCGGTGCGCGTGAGCAGCGTGCGCGGCGTTCAGGTCACCTACGATCAGGCGCAGCAAAGTGTCGCCATTGTTGCGCCACTACAGCTGCTGCAGTTGGCCACCCAGAAAGTCGGCGACCAGCAGCCGCAGGCGGTGACCGCGAGCACCTCGCCCGGTGCCGTTCTCAACTACAGCGTCTACGGCATCCAATCCGAGCACGGCGTCGGCAGCCTGAGCGCATTTACCGAATTGCGTGCGTTCAACTCGCTCGGCGTACTCAGCACCACCGCCTTGTCGCAGGCGACGCTCGACAACGGCAACGTCGCCAACAACGCAGTGCGTCTCGATTCGAGCTGGAGTACGTCGTTTCCCGACAAGTTGCTGACTTTGCGAGTCGGTGATGCGCTGACAGGTGCGACTGCGTGGTCGCGCGCGACGCGCTTCGGCGGTATCCAGTTCGGAACCAACTTCGCGTTGCAACCGTATCTGGTCACGACGCCGCTGATTGCTTTTTTCGGCCAGGCCACCCTGCCATCGCAAGTCGAATTGCTCGTCAATGGAATTCGCCAATATTCCGGTAGCGTGCCCGCAGGGCCGTTTCAACTCAATTCGGTCCCGCGCATCAACGGTGCCGGAACCGCGCAAGTCGTGCTGACCGATGCGCTCGGCCGCGTCAACGCGGTCGATTTTTCGCTGTACAACAGCCAGCAACTCTTGCAAAAGGGCCTGTCTGACTGGTCTGCCGAGATTGGGCGTGTTCGGGAGGATTACGGGTTGCGTTCATTCGAATATGGCCACGACACGATGGCGAGTGCTACCTGGCGTTTTGGCGTCACCGACAATTTCACAGCCGAAGGTCACGCCGAAACGACGTCGGGTTTGACCAACGGAGGAGTCGGCGCAGTGGTATTGCTCGGTACTGCCGGAGTCGCTTCGGCATCGGCGGCAAGCAGTCGCAGCCGAGGCACGAACGGATCGCAGATCAGCCTCGGCTACAACTGGACTGACGGTCGCTACAACTTCGCCGTCAATGCAACCCAAGCCAGCGAAGGCTTTCGCGATGTCGCCAGTCTCGATGGCAGCGCGCCAGCGCGTCTGAGCGCAAACGGTCAGGCGGGTTTTGGTACGCGAAACTACGGGAGTTTCGGGATCGGCTATCTGCATCTCCATTTCCAGGATGAGACCAACCGCTACGGCAGCGCCTATTGGTTCAAGTCGATCAACCAGCGTCTCTCATTGAGCTTCAATGTCAATCAGAACCTCGACCAAAGCAGTGATCGCAGCATCTTTCTCGGATTCAACCTCTCACTCGACAACCGCACGTTCGTGAGCTCGGGCATCCAGAACGATGGGAGT
>JBDTOS010000158.1:0-6530 GCA_039933095.1 Dokdonella sp. | reverse complement strand
CGACGAACCATTTGAAGCCGACAGGGACTTCATACAGGTCTCGTCCGAGGCGCTTGGCCACGCGATCGATCATCGATGTGCTGACCACGGTCTTGCCGACTGCCGCGCTTTTCTTCCACTTCGGTCGATTGCGGAACAGGTAGTCAATCGCGACGCTGAGGTAGTGATTGGGCGGCATCAGGCCAGCGCTCGGCGTGACGATGCCGTGGCGATCGTGGTCGGTGTCGCAGGCGAACGCGATGTCGTAGTGATCCTTGATCGCGATCAGGCGCTGCATTGCGTATTTCGACGATGGGTCCATGCGGATCTGGCCGTCCCAATCGACGGTCATGAATCGGAAGGTCGGATCGACTTCGTCGCTGACGACGCTCAGATCGATCTTGTAGTGCTCGGCGATACGCGCTCAGTAATGCACGCCGGCGCCGCCGAGCGGATCGACGCCCATGCGCACTTTGGCCTTGCGGATGGCACCGAGATCGACGACGTTGATCAGGTCCTTGACGTAGGCAGTAACGAAATCGTGGCTGTGCGTGGATGACGCAGCACGCGCCTTGGCGAATGTCACGCGCTTGACGCCGTCGAGCCGGGCCTTGAGCAAACGATTCGCCTCGTTCTCGATCCATTTAGTGATATCCGAACCGGCCGGACCGCCACTCGGCGGGTTGTACTTGAAGCCGCCGTTGTCGGGCGGATTGTGCGACGGCGTGATGACGATGCCGTCGGCGAGATGGATCTTGCGTTTGCGGTTGTAGCTAAGAATCGCGTGCGAGATCGCCGGCGTTGGCGTGTACTCGTCGTCCTGGGCGACCATGACCTCGACCTTGTTCGCCGCCAGCACTTCGAGTGCGCTCGCAAAGGCCGGCGCCGACAAGGCATGCGTGTCGAAGCCTAGATACAGCGGGCCATCGATGCGCTGTTTTTTCCGATACGCGCAGATCGCCTGGGTGATCGCGAGCACATGGTTTTCGTTGAAGCTTGCGTCGAATGCATTGCCGCGATGGCCGGACGTGCCGAACGCGACGCGCTGTGCCGGCTCGGACGGATCGGGTTTCTCACTGTAGTACGCGGTGATCAAGCGCGGCACATTGACGAGAATGCCGGGGGGTGCGGGTTTGCCGGCGAGTGGATCGATCTTCGTGCTCATGTCGATGCCTCGTCTTTCCCCGCATCACGCAGCTTGCGATAGCGGCGGATCAAGGCATTGGTCGAACTGTCGTGCTCGAGTTCCGGTTCATCCTTGCTGGCTAGTTCCGACGCGGTTTTTTTCGCCAGCGCCTTGCCGAGCTCGACACCCCACTGATCGAACGAATCGATATTCCAGATCGTGCCCTGCACGAAAACGCTGTGCTCGTAGAGCGCGACGAGTGCGCCGAGTGTGTACGGCGTCAAGCGCTCGGCAAGAATCGTGTTGCTTGGCCGATTGCCGTCGAACGTGCGATGGGCAACCAGTGCCTCGGCGGTGCCTTCATCGCGCACCTTGTCAGCCGGCTTGCCGAAAGCGAGCGCTTCACTTTGCGCGAATAAATTCGCCATCAACAAATCGTGCTGATTCACAGCTGGCTGCTCGCCGAGGGGGTTCAAAGGTTGGCAGAAGCCGATGAAGTCGCACGGAATAAGACGTGTGCCCTGGTGGATCAACTGGTAGAACGAATGCTGGCCATTGGTGCCGGGTTCGCCCCAAACGATCGGACACGTTTGCACGCCGACGCGCTTGCCATCGAGGGTAACGTGCTTGCCATTGCTCTCCATCATCAGCTGCTGCAGATAGGCCGGAAAGCGCTTGAGATATTGCTCGTACGGCAATACGGCTTGCGTCGCAGAACCGAGAAAATTGTTGTTCCAGATTGCAATCAAGCCGAGCAGGACCGGCAGATTCGATTCCAATGGAGCCGAGCGGAAATGCTCATCCATAGTATGAAAGCCAGCGAGCATGGCGCGGAAGTTGTCGGCACCGATCGCGAGCATCGTCGACAGACCGATCGCCGAATCCATCGAATAGCGGCCGCCGACCCAATCCCAGAAACCGAACATGTTGTCGGTATCGATACCGAACTTCTGCACCGCGTCGGCATTGGTCGAGACGGCAACGAAGTGCTTGGCGATCGCCTCGTCGCTGCCGAGCGCAGCGCGGCACCAGTCGCGCGCGGCGTGCGCGTTGGTCAGCGTTTCCTGGGTCGTGAACGTTTTCGAGCAGATCACGAACAGGGTTTCGGCGGCATCGAAATCGCGGACTGCTTCGACGAAATCGGTGCCGTCGACATTGGAGACGAAACGGAATTGCAGTTTGCGCTGGCCGTAATGGCGCAATGCCTCGTAGGCCATCACTGGGCCAAGATCGGAACCGCCAATACCGATGTTGACGATGTTGCGGATGCGCTTCCCGGAGTGCCCTTTCCACTTGCCGCTGCGTACGCGCTCGCTGAACGTGGCCATGCGATCGAGCACCGCATGCACTTCGGGAATCACATCAACACCGTCAACGAGAATCGACGCGTCACGCGGCGCACGCAGCGCGACGTGCAGTACGGCGCGAAGCTCGGTCGTATTGATTTTGTCGCCACGGAACATCGCTGCGATGCGTTGCTCCAGACCACTCGCGTTGGCAAGCGCGCGCAATAATTTCAGCGTCTCGTCGGTGACGCGATTTTTCGAGTAATCGAGATACAACCCAGCCGCCTCGACAACCAGTCGCGTACCGCGATCGGAGTCCTTCGCGAACAGTTCGCGCAGATGTGTCGCATTGACTTGGCCAGCATGCTGGCGCAGCGCCTGCCACTCCGGGCGATCTTTCAGCGACGGCGTCGCGACGCGCGACGCGTTCGTTTCACCCATGGATTGTTCCGAATCTTCTGTGTCCGAATCGATGGTCATCAACGGTCCTTGGAAAGGGTTTCGATCTTGCTGGCGATACGTTGCATCAATTCCTGCCAGGATTTCACGAACGATTTGGCGCCGTCGATTTGCAGTTTCTGCGCAAGCGCATCGACGTCGATACCGGCCTTGGCGAACTTCGCGAGCGTCTTCTCTGCACCGTCACCGGATTTCGCCATCGGCTTGCCAAGTTTGCCGTGATCGGCGAATGCGCGCAGGGTCTTGTCGGGCATCGTGTTGACGGTGTTGGGGGCAGCCAGTGCCTCGATGTAGAGCGTATCCGATGCATTGGGGTCCTTGGTGCCGGTGCTGGCCCAGAGCATGCGCTGTGGGTGCGCGCCGACTGCGGCGAGTTTTTTCCAGCGCTCCGATTGATACAGGTCGCAATACGCCTGGTAGGTGCGACCCGCGACCGCAATGCCCAGCTGATTGTGCAATTCTTCCGGCACCTTGTCGGCGACCGCCTTGTCCCAGCGGCTGACGAACAGCGATGCGACCGATTCGACGACCGGATTCAAACCGTCCTCGATGCGTCGTTCGATTCCGCGCAGATAGGCCTCCGCGGCGGCGAGGTATTGCTCGCTGGAAAACAGCAAGGTCACGTTGACCGGCACGCCGTTGTAGATCGATTCCTCGATGGCTGGAACACCTTCGGGTGTGCCGGGAACCTTGACGAATAAATTCGGGCGGTCGGCCTGGCGATGAATGCTTGTCGCGGCCTCGATGCTGGAGTCGGTGTCATTGGCGAGCAGCGGCGAGACTTCCATCGACACCCAGCCATCCACACCGCTTGTCGTGCGATGGATCGGCAGGAACAGGTCGGCTGCTCGGCGCAAGTCTTCGAGCGCAAGTTCGATGAACAATTTTTCACCCGACAATCCAGCCTTCGCCTTGCTGTGAATCGATGGGTCGTAGGCACCGCTCGCGCCAATCGCTTCGTCGAAAATGGTCGGGTTCGAGGTCAGGCCGGTTACGGACAGGTCCTCGATATAGCCGCGCAAGGTGCCGTCATCGAGAATCTCGCGGGTAATGTTGTCGAGCCAAAGGCTTTGACCGAGCTCGTGCAGTTGTCGGGTTGCTTTCATGATTGCTCCGTATGGACTGCTGCGCAGTCGAAATGTCGATCCATTGGAACTTGTGACCGCGCGTTGGCCTGAAAATTCGTAATGGTCAGATTTAGCAAGTCGCCAATCTTTTCGATCGTGATATCCGGCGGCGGCTCGCAGTCCTGCGCACCCGGCGCGTTCGCGTAGTGACCCTGGCGCACAAAAACGCTGGTCAGTCGTTCGCCGAGGATTTTCTTTGCCGCCGCGAGCAAGGTCGGTTTATCGTCGATCATCACATAGTGATTTGCCGGAAAGGATCGCTGGATTGCGTCGAGACGCTTTTCCTTATGCAGATAGATCAGCACGCGTCCTGCGACCGCTTCCCACAGCCCCGAGCGTTGAATCTTGCGCGGTTGGAAAACGATATCGCCATCGGAAAGAATCGCGGTCGTGCCGATCGTGCCCAGATGCTCGATCGCCGTGAGCGCATCGGGATACAGGCGTTCTGCAAACGGATACTCGAGCAGGAATTCCGACATTCGCAACAGTGACGATTCGTTGTCGCTGCCGACTCGAAACGCTTGCAGCGCACCGAGGTAGTCCGCGTAACCAAGGCGATCGCGCAATTCGGCGTAGATCGACCAATAGCGCTCGCATTCGGCCACACCGAAATCGCACGTCAGACGGGCGCGCAGGTCGTCGGCGAAACGATCGTTATCAAGCAGGGTGTTGTCGACATCGATCAGAATTACGATGTCGTCGCGGACGGCAACCGAATTGACGACACGCTCGGTCACGCAGGCGTTTCCTCCGGCTTGGGATCGTGCCAGCCGTCGCGCCCGGCGATCCTCGCCGCCGATTTTGGGCCCCATGTTCCCGGTTCGTACAATTCGACCGGCGTCGCTTCGTTCAACACCGGATCGACGACGCGCCACGCCGCTTCGACGCTGCTGTCACGCGTGAACAAGCTCGTGTCACCGCGAATCGCATCGCTGAGCAGGCGTTCGTACGGCGATTTCCCGCGCCGCATGCCGTGTCGTGCGACCAGTTCGACCGGTTCGCCGCGCATTTCGTCGCCAGGGCGTTTGACCTGCGCCCCTGTCGAGATCAGTACTTCGGGACTCAGACGGAAGCGAAAATAATTCGAAAGGCTCGGCTTCGTATTCTCGAAAATCGCAAGCGGCGGACACTTGAGTTCGACCATTACTTCGGTTGTGGTCACCGGCAGCGATTTCCCGGCGCGGATGTAAAACGGCACACCGGCCCAGCGCCATGTGTCGATATGCAAGCGCAGGGCAACGAAGGTTTCAACCTGCGAGTCCTTGGCGACACCTTCCTCGTCGCGATAACCCTCGAACTGCCCACGCACGACTTCGCTCGGTTCCAGCGGACGCATTGCGCGAAACAGTCGCAATTTTTCCGCCTGCAGCGCATCGGGTTCACGCCCGACCGGAGCATCCATGGCCAGCAATGCAATCACTTGCAGCAAGTGATTCTGCACGACATCGCGAATCGTGCCGACCTCCTCGTAAAACGCGCCGCGACCTTGCACACCGAATTCCTCGGCCATCGTAATCTGGACGTTGTCGATGTAATTGCGGTTCCAGATCGGTTCCAGAAACGCATTGGCGAAGCGAAAAAACACGAGGTTCTGCACCGCTTCCTTGCCAAGATAGTGATCGATGCGGAACACCGCGTCCTCGGGAAACACCGCGTGCAGCGTGCTGTTTAGCTCCTGTGCCGAGGCGAGATCGCGACCGAACGGCTTCTCGACGATAACGCGCGCATTCTTCGCGCAACCGGAGGTGTCCAGGCCCTGCACGACGGTCTCGAACATGCTCGGCGGGATCGCCAGATAATGGATTGGATGCTTCGAATCGCTGAGTTGCTTCTTCAGCCGTTCATAGGTGGAAGCATCGTTGTAGTCGCCGTCAACGTAGCGCAGAGAGTTCGAAAGTTTTTCGAACGCCGCCTTGTCGACGCCACCGTTGTTTTCAAGACTGTCGTGGGCACGTTCGCGCAGCTTGTCCAGTGTCCAGCCGGCTCGCGCCACGCCGATGATCGGAATATCCAGACCGTCGCGCTTGATCATCGCCTGCAGCGCGGGAAAGATCTTCTTGTAGGCCAGATCGCCGGTGGCACCAAAAAAAACCAGAGCGTCCGAACTCTCGATTGTCATCGTTGATCGTGTCATCGCCGATCCTGTAATCGCTGATTCTGCCATCGCTGGCCCACACTTGTTTGCATAACTTTTCTTCACGCTCGGCGCGGGTGCGCAGACCGACCGCAACTTTGCCACAGCGAACATGAAGGCTACCCAGCCGCGCGCGCGGGGCGAAATCGCGGCAGCAAGCGACATGCTGGGGAACAGCACTCAGCTAGATGCGGAGCCGGGTTTGACCCGGCTCCGCATCTGCCGCGCCATCTCAGATTCGACGCCTGCGGTGGATTCGGGTACCGACGAGCAGGACCGTCAGCAGTCCCAGCACGACTGCGGCGAAAGTGCCCAGCGCCGGTACCGGGGTGATCGGCGCGGCCGGAATCACGATCGGTGTCGGTGTCCCGTTATTACCGGGATTGCCGTCGTGATCGGGATCGGGATCGATCCCGTTT